>JBAUVS010000547.1:0-10724 GCA_049583345.1 Woeseiaceae bacterium | reverse complement strand
GGACGGGCACGGCGCGTTGCGTCGGCTGACCGCCCGCCGTATCGACAGGCAGGAGCTCATCCATCTTCTCCATCATGTCGGCCTTCGCGTCATCGGTCATGAACGCGCACATCTTCATGAGCGCGACCTGTGCCTGCCTCGCGATCTGGACGTTTCGCGCGGGGTAATCGCCCGTTGACAGCCGGGCCTCGATCTCGGCGATCTCCTTGCTACAGTCCGCCTGCGCGAACGTCGTCGCCGGAATCAGGAGCAGCAGCGCTACAACCGTCAGCGAATATCCCGGATTTCCGCGCTGCACGTCCCCGCCCTTTCGCTGCCGCAAAGCGGCACCGAATTTCGCCGCTGGCCACCAAATCGGGCCCATTGTTGGCTACACTAAAGAAAAAGGCACGGCCCAACAAGGTGCTGCCACGAACAAATCCCCTGCACTACTGAGCTTATTCGTCGCCGGATGTCTCTGTGTCGCGTCGCTGACCGCACGCGCCGATACGGGCTACTACGAGTCCGAGCCCAACGACACGCCGGCCGAAGCAAATCCCATCGCGGGCGCCGTCACGATCTACGGTTCGATGCTGTCCGGCGATCAGGACGGCTTCCTGTGGACGGTGACCGACGACGACGCCCGCAAGCGCTGGAACTTCGAGCTGTACGGCATTCCCGGCGCGCTGACCATCGCCGACGTCGTCCGCGTCGAGTACGCGGAGAACGGCACCGACGTCGCCGGCGTCGAGCGCCTGATGAAGATGGGCACGCGCGACGGAGTGACGCCGTCGATCCACCGCAACCAGCTGTTCGAGCCTGGCGAGTACCTGATCGGCATCGCTCACATGGGCGGACCGCAAGCGGGCGGCGGCGGCGCGTACCGGCCGCCGGCCGCGAACCTGTCCTTCGGCCAGCAAGGCACGCCCGAGACGAGTGACGGCACAGCAAGCTCGGAGCCGGCCGGTCCGCCGGAGCTTGGCGCGTATCGTTTCGTCATCAAGGAAGGCGATCGGCTCATTGTGAGCGAGAACCCGGGCCCGCGCGAGACGCTCAAGGCGGCGCATGCGATCCGGCCGGGCAACGAATTCGCCACATTCGAACCGCGGGCAACGGCGTGGTACAAGTTCGAGTTCGACGAGCGCGCCGCGCAGCAGCGTTGGGACATCGAGGCGCGGGCGCCGCTAGGCCGCGAGTTACAAGCCCGCCTCGTCGATGCTGCAGGCAAGGAGCTGGCGACCGGCCGCGCCGATCCGCACGGCCGGATCCGGTTTCCCGATCTGGCCCCGGGCACCACTACCTGGTACCTGGAGCTGACTGCGCCGGAGCCCGGGTTCATCCATGTCGTGACCACCACCGCCGTGGGCCGGCGCGTCGAAGGCGAAGAGGCCGAGCCGAACGATGAACGTTCGCAGGCCAACCAGGTGGACTTCGCGCAGCCGGTCACCGGCCGAATCGGCGACGACGACCGGGAGGACTGGTTCCGGTTCACGCTCGATGACGCCGCGGCCGACCAGCTGCTGACATTGCGTGTCGAATCGCAGGCAGCGACGAAGCTGCAAATGTGCCTGTACACCGACGTCTGGACCCGGGCCCAGTGCAAGGACGGTACCACGCCGCTCGAACTGCCCGACCTGCTGCTCGCTGCCGGCGACTGGGGCGTGAGCCTGTCGCGCGCGACCAAGGCCGAGTACACGCTGTCCTTGTCGCCGCAGGGTCCCGTCGAGCCCGGCATCGAGACCGAGCCCAACGACACGGTGGAGTTCGCGAGCGGCGTGCCGTCGAACTTCCGCATCAAGGGGCGGTTCTCGGGCGATGAGACCGACTTCTTCCGTTTCGCAGTCGCGGAAGAACCACAACTCTGGCGCTTCCAGGTGATCGGCGACAACATCCACGAAGTCGGCTATTACGACGGCTCCGGCGAGCAGAAGGCGGTGTTGCGTGCACAGCCCGGCCAGAAGCGCGTGCGCCTCGACGACCTGTTCCTTTTGCCCGGCACGCATTATCTGCGCGTCACGGGCCGCGACGGCGGCAAGTACGCGTTGCTCGCGCGCGCGCTGGGCCCGCCGGACCCGAACGGCGAGATCGAGCCCAACGACCAGTCGAACATGCAGCGGCTGGCGATCGGCCAGACCCGCAGAGGCCTGATGGCAGAAGAGAAGGATACCGATTACTACCGCTTCTTCCTCGCCAACACGGATCACATCCGCCTTACGGTGAATCCGCCGCCGGACGGCATCGTCGACGCCGATCTGTACTGGTACGACCAGTTGCTCGGCGACGGCCAGCCCGGAGAACCCGGCGAGCCGCTCGCGATCGAAGGCCTGTTCCCGCCCGGCGACTATTACATGAAGCTGTCGCCGCGCCAGGTAAGCGGCGCCGAGTACACGCTGGCTCTCGAGCGCCTGCCGCGTTTCACCTGCCCCGCCGACTGCGAACCGAACGGCATGAACCAGATCTACCTCGCCGCGCCCCTGCCGCCTGATCTCGTATTGCAGGGCAAGTCGGGAGACTGGCGCGACTGGGACTACTACCAGCTGCCGGCCTTCGACACACCGACCGAACTCGTGATCCGCACCCCGCAACCGGTCGCCGAGCTGACACTGGGCTTCCGCTACAGCGAGCGCGAGCGCCTCGACTACGATGCGGAGTTCGGCGGCTACCGCATGACGGTCCCCGCAGGCCGACCGTACCGGCTGATGCTTGACTCGCGCGGCGAGCCCTACCGGCTGCAACTCGAATTTCCGCAAGGCCCCCTGCAACCGGTAACGGAACCGCTCCCCGCCGAACTCGCGCTCGCGCTCGACGTCGAGCAAGTCTCCGCATTCCGGCTCGATGGCCAGCGGGTCGGCGGCATGCTGCGGGTCACGAACACGGGTGACGACCCCATCGAGGCCGAACTCGCGGCGGCAACGAGCGACTATCGCTGGCACGCCGACCTGCAGCAGCCGCGTATCAGCGCGCGCGCCGGCAGCACAACCGAAGTGCCCGTCACGATTCATGTCCCCGCCGACGCCTGGGCGGATCGCCCTGTCCGCATCAGTGTCCGCGCGCGCGACGCATCCGGACGACAAGCCGAGACATGGACGGAACTCGGCGTGGACCGCGATGCGGCACCGGTCCATGCCGAGCAATATTCGGCGATCCCGGCAACGCTGCGCGGCGGCTTCAACGCCGCCTGGAATCCGTTCGGCGCCGAGTGGAGCGCAGACACACCGAAGGGCGGATACATGGACGTGGTGCGCGACGGCCTCGTATTCCCGGGCATCCATGCAGAATGGGGCGGTGACAACGACGGCTGGACCGAGGCGGACGCCCCGAAGTGGACCCTGCAGCTGCCCGGCGACGCGGCGCTGCCCGTCGCGGGCGTCGCCATCAATCATTTCGGCACGACCGGCGCCTACTTCGATATCCGCAAGGCCACGCTGCTGCTCTCCGAGGACGGCAGCCATTTTGTCGAAGCGCTGCGCTTCGAGACCCTGCCCGTCAAAACCGAGCAGTACTTCGCGCTCGAGCGACCCATGCCTGCGCGCTTCGCACGTCTGCGCATCGACAGCACCTTCCAGGAGCAGAGCAGCCAGCGAGTGTTTGCCGCCGAGTGGAAGGTCATCCTCGAGCCCGGCTTCGACCTGTCCGCAGGCACTGGCTTCAACCTCGCCGAACCGGAACTCGGCGGCCACGTGGTCTGGGACGCGCCGCCGGAGTTTTACAGCCCGACAGGCATCCTCGTCGACGAAAACAAATCCGAGAGCGCCGGCATGGACCGCGGGCCGACCAAGGACTACGTCATCGGTTTCTATCAGGATCGGGCGGCGCAGATCACGCGCATCGAATGGCGTTATCCAAAGGACCTCGAGGAACGCTGGAAGCAGTTCGATCGCGCGGAGGTATCCGCGAGCCTGGAGAGCCCGGTCGGGCCCTGGCTGCCGCTCGGCGTGATCGATCTTGCCGGCGGCAAGATCGTCGGCACGCTCGAGCTTCCGCAACCCGCGTGGGCACGCTTCGTGCGCTTCACCGCCTACAAGAATCCGGATGCGGTGGGATCTCACGAACCCGGACTGATCCGCATCTTCGAGCGCCCCGGCGGCGCGGACTACCGCTCGGTGCTCACCGAGTGGGGCGACATCGGGCCGCGCGCATTCTACGAGAACCAGGCGGGCGTGCAGACCGAACCGCAATTCGTGGCTTCCGGCAACGACTCGCGCGATACCGCCGCGCCGCTCGATGTCGGAACGCTCGTAAGCGGCCGGGTGTCGCTCGGAAAGGTCGAGAACTGGTATCGGCTTGCCATCCCCGCCGCCGACAATACGCTGACCGTCGATTTGACCGGCGACCCGACCGTGCGCACCGTGCTGCGCATGGAGGACGCCGCCGGCGATCCGATGGTCCTGCGGCGCGTCGACAAGGCCGAATCGCCGAGCCGGAATCGTTTCGAGGCGGTCGTCGAACCGGGCAGCGAGGTGTGGTTCGACGTCTCCGAGCCGCCGCGCAACGTCGTGTTCGCGTGGGACACGAGCGCCAGCGTCAACGCCTACATCCCGCTGATCAATAATTCGCTGGTCGCGTTCAGCGGTCAGGTCGTGCCGGGCCGGGAGGCGGTCAACCTGATGCCGTTCTCGATGACGCCGCTTCTCGCCCGATGGTACGGCGAACCGTACGTGCTGCAAACGATACTCAACGACTATCGCCGCGAGAGCTCCTCGAGTTCTGCCGAGTGGACGCTGAAGACCGCCGCGCAGGAACTGGCGCCGCTGCCCGGCACGAAGGCTATCGTCGTAATCACAGATGCTGAGACGCCGCCGGACGGTGGTATGTGGGGTCCGATGCGCGAAGTGCAGCCGCGCATCTTCGGCATCGGCGTAGCCGGTGCGCACATGATCGAACAACACAAGTTCCGCGACTGGACCCTGGTCAACGGCGGTAACTACACGCAGCTACGCTACGAAGGCGAAATGGAGGTGGCGTTCGACCGCGCCTCGACGCTGATGCACCGCCCCGCCGGCTACACACTCGAGGTCGGCAGCGAATTCCGCGAAGCGCCCGGCCCGGGACGGCTGCGCGTGTTATCGCCGGAGCAAGGCGGCGCCGGCGGCGCGGCCGTCGAACTCATCCTCGATGCGTCCGGTTCGATGCTGCAGCGGATCGAAGGCAAACGCCGCATCGTGATGGCCAAGGAAGTATTGACGGAGGCGGTACGGCAGCACATCCCGGCGGGTACTCCGATGGCTCTTCGCGTGTTCGGCGACAAGGAGCCGGACGCTTGCCGCAGCGACCTCGAGATCCCGCTCGCACCGCTCGATCCCGACGCGGCCGCCGCGACGATCGCCGGCATCAACGCCATGAATCTCGCCCGCACACCGATCGCCGATTCGCTGGCGGCGGTGCGGGGCGACCTCGGCGGCGCAAGCGAGGCCGTCATCGTGCTCGTGACGGACGGCGAGGAGACCTGCGACGGCGATCCGGCCAAGGTCATCGACGCGCTGCAGGCCGCTGGCTTCCACATCAATCTCAACATCGTCGGCTTTGCCATTGACGATGCAGAACTCGCCGCGCGGTTCGAATCGTGGGCGGCGCGCGCCTCGGGCCGCTATTTCGCGGCTAACGACCAGGGCGGCCTGAGCGACGCACTCGAAGTCGCGCTGCGCGTGCCATTCACCGTGTACGACCAGGGCGGCAACAAAGTGGCCGAGGGCGAGGTCGGCGGCGATCCGGTCGAACTCGAGCAAGGCATCTACCGCGTGCAGGTGCGAACGGCAACGCCGCGCACGTTCGAGAATGTCGCGGTCGAGGGAGAAAGCGAAGTGACCCTCAAGCTCGACTGACATAGAGAGCTATATATAAGTGAAAGAGGGAGGCGATCGAATGAACAGAACGGGAATCGTACTGATCCTCGCGGGCGGCCTAGTACTCTCCGCCTGCGGCAAGGACGAATCGACGCAACCGGCCGCGAACGAAGCCGCGCCCGCTGCGGCCCTCACCCGGCCCGGTTCCTCGTCCGACGCCTGCGGCCAGGGCGGCACGGCCTGTCCGACCGGCCTCGAGTGCCTGACCTGGCGCGACGGTCATCAGGACTGCGGGCCGTTGGCGGTCCCCGCCGTCGTGTTCATCAAGGACGGCACGCTGGGCGGCAGTTGCGGCTTTCACACGGACAAGGACCTGTACCCGGGCGCCTCGCTCGCGTCCGTCGAGATGATCGGCGTCGACGGCAAGCGCAAGGGCTACGGCCGGCTGGCCTGGGACAAGCCCGGCTTCGAGACGGCCGCCGAGCGCGGCACGCCGCCGGACGGCAAGGAACCGCCCGCGGACGCCTGCACCGGCTCGTACAACCTGGGCTGCGACGGCCAGGCCGTGTTCGAGATCGTCGACGACGGCGGCGCCGTACAGAAATTGCGTGAAGGCGAGAACCTCATCGTGCACCTGCGCGGCCAGAAGACCTGCGGCGAGATCACCGCCGACGAGATCGAGGCGGCGATCTGCACGGACCCGTCTGCGGCGACGAGCGGCGATCTCGCCAGTTGCAGGTCGCGGGTGCGCATCATCGAGGCACGCAGCGACGAGTACGGCCTGGACCGGGTAGGAGGTACCGTGACCACGATCTACAAAAACTGATATGACGCCGCAGACGACCATCGCCGCAAGAGGTCAAGCGTTGCGCGCGCTCCTTTGCCTGCTCGCGTTCTCTCCTGCCGGTCTCCCGGCCGCGGAAACGGTGGGATCCGGCAATTGCACCGTGCGGTTACTGCATTCCGATGACGAGTCCGAGCTGCCCTCACGCTACGAGGGCAAGATCATCAATCCCGTCGCCAAACACCGGCTCGTTGTGGAGGAGGCGCTGAAACTGATGCCGCCGCTGACCTGTGCCGCCGTGCAGCGTGTCGTATTCGTCAGGACTATAAAAGGTCACGCCGGCGAGGAAGGCTGGGTCAGCAACGACACACCGGATCTCGTCAACATTAACGTCGACGTCGTCGATCCACTGCGCCGCGCGGGCGACGATATGGGCGCCTACTGGACCGTGAAGCCCATGCAGGCGGTCTTGCACGAGGCCACACACTCCGCCGATTTCCTTCTGCATTCGCACGACTCGGTAGAGGGCGCGCTCGGCAAACTGCAAGGCAAGAATTTGTACGAGGACAGCATCGCTACGCTGAAGCCCGATCCGGACCTGTGGTCTGCCAACGCGCAGCAGCTGGCGAAGGAGGCGGTCGAGCAAAATCGCCTGGGCGGTTCCCTGCGCGCCGAGTGGACCCGCATCCAGGACGGGTTTCGCGCCTTTGGATGGGCCGGCGCCTACCGCGGCCCGCGGAAGTCGAACGAGACCGACGACTACAAGCAGCTCGTCAAGGACGGCTTCACGTCGCGCTATGGCGCCACCAGCGTCGGCGAGGACATCGCCGAGTTCGCGGGCTGGATGCTCGCGGCCCCGCTGATGGAGCGCGAGTGGGACGGCAAGGTCATGCCTGCCATAGCCGTCGACGATCACGCCTGCAGGCAGCTTCGGGCACAGACATCATCCGGTGTTCCAAGCGAACTGGCGGTACTCTACACCAAGGCAAACCTGCTTTTGTCCACCGGGCTTGTGACGCAGGAGGCCTACGACCGTTGCGTCGGTCGCCTGAAGCTGGTTCAACACGGCGAGGGCATTCACGTGTGGGATCATGTCGGCGACCCTAAGGACGGCAATTGGCAATACAAGCGCAGCTTCACGACCGATATGAAGGCGTCCATTGGCGCCTATGAAAAACTCGATCGATACGTCTTCGACATGTCGGCCTGGGGCAATGCCGATTACGGCGGCAAAAACTACCCGACCGTCATAGAGCTGCGCATCGCCATTGCGCCGCTGGATGCCGACATCAAGACCGTCTCATGGCCGCGCGGCATCTACGACCTGCACGCACTCGGCAACAATTTCTCCGTCACCATTCCCGACGCACCGGCGGGAACGTTCTTCGCTATCCAGGGCAAGTTGCTTATCGGCTACGCCACCAGCGAGCGGATCGACGGCTCGCTCGTCCTTGAGCAGGCGATCCGCCCGAATGCACCGATACCGGTGCCACAGACGGGGCTACCTCAGAAATTCACGATTGCGTTGCGGAAGTGACTCCACTCGGTTCTGTTACGCCAGTAGTGACCGCCAGGCATATTCAATCGACGATCATTTCACAAATCTTCTCCGCCGGCTCAAAATGCCATTCAGCGGCATTTGCTCCAAGCTCAAAGATGATCGCGATGGCTTCTCCGAACTTCTCGACCATCGAGGCGATTCCCAGGCCAATCGCGCCGCCGGTGAAATAGAAACCATACGTCGAGAGTACACAACACAACAGGCTATTAGCCCCATGTTCTTCTTTCGGATCGTAGCCCGAAAAACATTTATAAAGATGGTAATGCAGTAACAGGTATCCGGCGACACCAACTATGATGACGATGACGTATTCAGCTGCATCATTGCCCCGCCCGTCGTCCAATTGGCCCAGAGTCACTCCTGTACGCGGATTCACGCGCCACCAGCCGGTGTGGCCCAGATTCGAGGGTTTTCGTTCAGGCACGATAACCGCGTAGCCGCGTTTCAGGTCATCCACCAGAGCTTGATGGGCATCCGCACTCAATGAGACTTCCGATGCAGTTTCTCCGGGTCGGATTGTCGTAATACCGATGCCTTGCTCGGCCGCGCTCTTGAATACTTGCATCGTGTTGATGTGGTCTTCAGTTGCATTCAGCATCGATCCCTCCACCAGCGTTTCCCACACGCCGGCTGCCATAACCGCGCGAGGGTCGGGCACCGGGTATCCGGTATCGATCGCTACGCCGCGTCTGACGTTGTGAACGATGTCAATCTGCTCGATTGCTCGATTTGGGCCGTTGCCGACACCCTCCGTGTGAATTGCAATTAGAGGCTCACTCCGATAGATGCGGTGCTCTTCGGACCATGATTCCACGAGATCGAAGCGCGTCATCAGGGCAAGGTAGCCCGGCCAAAATGCAGGTACGTTTCCTGCCGGCGGAAAATTACTCTTCGCGTCACCGGGCGCCCTGGATGCGAGCTTCATGAGCACACCGAGCGCAGGCTGAATATTCCTCATTTGCTCCAGTACGGAATCCATTGCCTTGCCACGGGCCGTACGTCCCACGGAAACCATCAGCGTATGCAACCGAAGAAACGGCCGCAGCTGGTCAACCGTTGGGTTAGCGGGATGCTCCGGCACAGCCTCCGATTGGCGAGCCGCCGGCCCGATCAGATCGAAAAGCATCCTGCGATACGACTGCTCTGCACCTCCGGGGGCAATAAGCGTAATCTCGATCCAGTTCGCCGTCAGCATTGGAATGCTGGACTCACCGCCCAGCGCCCCCGTCGCTTGTGCAAAACCCTTTCCGACCTGTTTCACCACACCAGCCGCCGGAGCAGAAGCAGCCATGGAGTCTATGCTGTTGCCCATCAAATCGAAATACATCGCGCCTGGCGCAGGGGCGTTGTCCAGCATAGGCACAAAAAATGTGGGGGACGCCAGGATCTCCTCAGGTTCCAGGGTAATGTTTTCCGGCTTCAGTGCAGTGTCTGGCAGACTTCCGAAGGTAACGGGGTGGGTCACAAGATTGGCGACCGGCCTCTCCCATTCTTCAGTCACAGGTATCGCTTCCAGTTTGCCTTTTGTAAGGCGCTCGATAAACATCCGGATCCGAACTCTATGTTGAAGATCCGCAGGCACGGATTCAGTCAATGTTCCTTCCGTTTCAATCGAATCAAAAGGCGGATCGAAGCGAAACGCTGGATGGACCGCAACCCATGGTGAAGCCGCTCCATCCTTGTACTCAACCCAGAAATACTCCTTGGCCTCTGTCAGTAGGTCGGCGGCCGCCGATGCGTTGGAGAATTCCGAGCTCTTGGCGAATTGCGCTGCGAGAAATGCATTTGTTTTTTCAAACTCGGCATACTCCGGCATCAAACGTATTTTCGGTGGCCTGACTATGGCATTGATTACCTTTGTACTATCGGATTCCGATATCGAGCCTAATAACCCGAATTGTTGCAGAGTAGATAACGCCGCACTCACGTTGCCAACAGGAGGTTCCGTTGGAACCTGTCGCGCCATTTCTCGTAGGAGGGCCCGAGCATTCTGTTCGTTCAGATGTCCTCTGCTGATCCGTGCATCGTAACCAGCATCCCTCAGGAGTTTTGCCAGCAATACTGACTGGTCGAGGGCATTTCCGGCCCGGCTCATCAGCGTGCCTTCGGGCCCTCTGAGCAAGCCCTTGTAGGCTTCGAAAGATATTTCCTGCTTTACGAAGTCAATAATTGTGTCCGCATCGTAGTCCAAAGAGTCGAGCAAAGCGTCCAGATCAAACGTCGAACGATTGATGTCTCCACGCAGGTCCTCGGCCAGACTGTTGACTTTGCGAAGACTGGGGAGCGCATCAGAACCTGCCGGCGTCGCCGCCACGGTGGCTGCGATCGCGATGGGCTGCTGAAGTGCCAACAAGAGAGACATTACAGCAGCCAAAGCCCGACTCACCATCACACTCCTCCCTTTGGGCTGGAATCAGGCTAAGTATAGCCGCCTATCCACCGATCGCCCGGCTGATTGACACTCGGTTGGAGCCTGGCTGCAATCCGTTGTCGACTCACAGCCAAGTCCTCGCACCAGGTGAAGCCGCCGCTAGTAGAACCGTGCGAAAAATTTCCAGACCTCGGTCGCGCCGTCGATATCGCGGTCGACGTCGCCGACGAGGAAGCGCGGCAGGTA
>JBAUVS010000546.1:0-2113 GCA_049583345.1 Woeseiaceae bacterium | reverse complement strand
ATCGCGAGCAGGTAGCGCCCGCTCAACGCCGCCCCTCGCCCAGGCGGTACAGCGGCTTCTCGATATGCATGCGGCGCCCGGCGTCCGCCGGCATCGCCGTCTGGTCCTGTGCGGCGGCGGCGCGGCGGATGCCGTCCAGGATCGGCGCCGGCCACGGCGTCACACGTCGGGTCGTGAGGTCGACGTGCAGATTCATCCACTCGGCCGTCGCAGAGAGGAAACCCTGTTCGGCATGGTACAGGCGCTGGAACTGGTGGATACGCTTCTCGTCGTAGGCCAGGATCTGCGCCGTGACCAGGTACGGCGCTCCCTCCGTCAACTCGCGCCGATACATCACGTGCGTCTCGACGGCGAACGTCGAGTTGTCCGTCTCCCGGATGTGATCGTACGTGATGCCGAAACGCTCCCAGAGCGAATCGACGGCCCGGTCGAAGGCCAGCACGTAGTACGCGACGTTCATGTGTCCGTTGATGTCGATCCACTCGGACAGCACGTGCCCGCGGCCGACCTCCACTCCCTCGATCTCCACGTCGGTCATCTCAGTCCTCGGCCAGTGCGGCGACGTCGCGGAAGTGCTCGAGCGCCTCCGGATTCGCGAGCGCCTCGGTGTGCGCCACCCGCTCGCCGTGCACGACCGAGCGCACGGCCAGTTCGACGATCTTGCCGCTTTTCGTGCGCGGGATGTCGGCGACCGCGACGATCTTCGCCGGCACGTGGCGAGGCGTCGTGTTGCTGCGGATCACCGAGCGGATGCGCGCCTTCAGGGCATCGTCGAGTTCCAGCCCGGACCGGAGCACGACAAACAGCACGACGCGGACGTCGTCGGCCCAGCGCTGGCCGATCGCGATGCTCTCGACGATCTCGTCGAGTTTCTCCACCTGGCGGTAGATCTCGGCCGTGCCGATGCGCACGCCGCCGGGATTCAGTACGGCGTCGGACCGGCCATAGATAATGAGCCCGCCGTCCGGGGTCAGCTCGGCGAAATCGCCGTGCGCCCAGACGCCCGGGAAACGCTCGAAGTACGCACTGCGGTAGCGGGACCGGTCGGGGTCGTTCCAGAAGCCGACCGGCGCCGACGGGAACGGCCGGGTGCAGACGAGTTCGCCCTGCTCGCCGACCAGCGGCCGGCCCGCGTCGTCGAAGATCTCCACCGCCATCCCCAGCCCGCGGCACTGCAGCTCGCCCCGCCGCACGGGCAGGAGCGGATTGCCGAGCGCGAAACAGCTCAGGATGTCCGTGCCGCCGGAGATCGACGCCAGCTGGACACGCTCGCCGATCGCGTCATACACGTAGTCGAAGCTGGCCGGCGCCAGCGGCGAGCCGGTCGACAACACGCTGCGCAGCGCGGCCAGGTCGAACGCGTCCTGCGGCCGGATGCCGGCCTTCTCCAGCGCCGAGATGTACTTCGCGCTCGTGCCGAACACGGTGACACGCTCGCGTTCGGCCAGCTCCCACAACACGCGCCCGTCGTGCGCGAACGGCGAGCCGTCGTAAAGCACGAGCGTGGCGCCGGCCGCGAGCCCGCTGGCCAGCCAGTTCCACATCATCCAGCCGCAGGTCGTGAAATAGAACAGGCGATCGCCGCCGCCGACGTCCGTGTGCAGGACGTGCTCTTTCAGATGTTGCAGCAGCGAGCCGCCGTGACCGTGCACGATGCATTTCGGGACGCCGGTCGTGCCCGAGGAATACATGACGTACAGCGGATGATCGAAGGCGACCGGCGTGAAGGCGAGCCGGGCGCCCGGCACGAGGAAATCGTCCCAGACGACCGCGCCGCGCAGCTTCGACCCGGCGCCTGCCTCGCCGAGGAACGGCACGATGACCGTGCGCTCGATCTGCGGCATGGCCGCGAGGATCCCGGCGACGACGGGCCGGGAGTCGATGCGCTTGCCGTTGTAGTAGTAGCCGTCGGTCGCGACCAGCACGCGGGGGGCAATCTGGCCGAAGCGGTCGACAACGCCGTCGACCCCGAAGTCCGGCGAGCACGAGGACCAGATGGCGCCGAGGCTCGCCGTTGCCAGCATCGCGACGATCGCCTCCGGGCAATTCGGCAGGAAACCGGCGACCCGGTCACCCGGCACCACGCCGGCGGCCGCGAGGCCGGCCGCCATGC
>JBAUVS010000545.1:0-1514 GCA_049583345.1 Woeseiaceae bacterium | reverse complement strand
GATCAGCCCTCGACGAGCCCGCCGGCGCGCCGGCCGGCAGCGACGGACAGGCGCCGGTCCGTCGAACTCTCGTAGCCATGCGAGCGGATGCCGTCGAGCAGGCGCCATTCGCCGGTGCAGTCGGATGCCGTGAACGTCATGCACAGCCAGCCCCGATGATCCGTCTCCAT
This sequence comes from Woeseiaceae bacterium, assembly GCA_049583345.1. Classification (GTDB taxonomy): domain Bacteria; phylum Pseudomonadota; class Gammaproteobacteria; order Steroidobacterales; family Woeseiaceae; genus UBA1847. The sequence continues at coordinate 1,344 of JBAUVS010000545.1, read as the reverse complement.
GTAGGCGAGGGTCGGGTTCAGCGCCAGCGTGGCATCGCTCAGCGCCCCCGGATGCGTGAGCGGCAGCGATTGTCCGAAGCCCGGCGAGGTCACCGAGGGTGCCATGAACTCGACGGCGAGCGTCTCCTCGCTCCCCCTCGGTATCAGGTTCGCGGCGAGTGCCGTGTGCAGATCGCCGCTCAGGAACACCGGATTCGCGCAGGTCTTGCCGACTTCGGCCAGCAGGCGCTCGCGGGCGGCGGGGTAGCCTTCCCAGGAATCGAGGAGCAGCGGCAGATCGAGCTTGCTCATGGCGACGTGGTAGTCGAGCTCCTTGCGCGAAATCCCGGCCGGACGGTCGGGATCCAGCAGGGGTTCGAGGTCGGGCGAGCGGACCGCCGCAACGAGGATTTGTTGTCCGATCACCTGCCATGTCGTGTCCTTCGCGCGGGACAGGGCTTTCCCGAGCCAGGCGCTCTGCTCTTCGCCCAGCATGCGGCGCTGCGGGTCGTCGATGATCCGCTGCGCCGCCTCGCGCTCCATCCGCGGATCGATGGCCGGCTGCCGGTCGCGGCCGTACAGCCGCGTATCGAGCATGATCAGTGACAACAACTGGCCGTAGCGGAACTCGCGGAAGATGCGCGTATTCGCACCGTCCGCCTTGCCGCGGATTGGTGTCCACTCGAAATACGCCTTGATCGCCGCGTCGCGGCGCACGGGCCACGGCCCTTCGCCCTCGTTGTGGTTCTCCGCCCCGTCATGCCACGCGTTGTTGGCGATCTCGTGATCGTCCCATACGGCGATGAGCGGATGCGCGGCGTGCATCGCCTGCGAGTCCGGGTCCGCCTTGTACTGCGCGTAGCGCGTGCGGTAGTCCTCGAGCGTGATCGCCTCGTGCGCCGGCTGCGGCACCCTGCCCAGCGCCTCGGCGTGTTCGGTCGCGTAGCCGCCCAGGCCGTGCTCGTAGATGCAATCGCCGAGGTGTATGACGGCGTCGAGGTCGTCGCGCGTGGCGATCTCCCGGTACGCGTGGAAGTAGCCTGCCGCGAAATTGGAGCAGCAGACCACCGCGAAACGCGCCGAGTCGATCGTTCCCGCCGGCAAGGTGCGCGTGCGGCCGATCGGCGAACGCGTGCCGTCGATCGTGAACCGGTAGTAGAGGGTCCTGCCGGTCGGCAGGCCGCGGACGTCGATCTTTACGGTGTAGTCGCGGTCCGCGCCGGTGTCGAAGCGGCCGCTCTTCAGGACCGCTGTCAGGTCAGGGTCGGTGGCGAGCTGCCAGTCGACGCCGATTCGCTCGCCGGTGCCGCCGCTGACTCGAGTCCAGAGGACGACGGCGTCGGTGAGCGGATCGCCGCTCGCGAC
>JBAUVS010000544.1:0-2222 GCA_049583345.1 Woeseiaceae bacterium | reverse complement strand
CCGCAAATCGGTGCGCATGCGCCTGTGCAATCTGCGCCAGCAGCGCGCGAAGGCCGATGGCATGCCGCAGCTCTGCCTGGCAGATTTCGTGGCCCCGGCCGACACGGGACTTGCCGACTACCTCGGCGCGTTCGCGGTGACGGCCGGCATCGGCATCGACGAACACGTCGCGCGCTTCGAGAAGGCGCACGACGACTACAACGCGATCATCCTGAAGGCGCTCGCCGACCGGCTCGCGGAAGCCTGCGCGGAATGGCTGCACGAGCGCGTGCGCCGCGAATACTGGGGCTACGCGAAGGACGAGGCGCTCGACAACGACGCGCTCATCGCCGAGCGGTACGCCGGCATCCGCCCGGCGCCCGGCTATCCGGCCTGTCCCGATCACACGGAGAAGGGCAAGCTCTGGGAGCTGCTGGACGTCGAGGCGAGCACGGGCATGCAGCTCACGGATTCCTACGCGATGCTGCCGACGGCCGCGGTCAGCGGCTTCTATTTCTCGCATCCCGATTCCCGGTACTTCGCGGTCGGCAAGATCGATCGCGACCAGCTCGAATCCTGGGCCGCGCGCAAGGGCCTCGAGATCTCGGTCGCCGAGCGCTGGCTCGCGCCCAACCTGGGCTACGATCCGCACGCGAACGCGGATGCGGCCTGATCGGGCGCTGCCGCTGTTATTGATCGCCGGCGTACTGCAGGCGGCGCCGGCGCTGGCGGACGCCTACGCGGATGCGCGCGCCGAGCTGGTCGCGGCCTACCAGGCACAGGACTACGGGCGCATGCGCGACGCCGCACAGGCCGCACTCGACGTGCGGCCCGGCTACCCCGGGGCGATGTTCAACCTGGCGCTCGCCGAAGTGCTGGCCGGGGATCCGGACGCAGCGCTGAAGATCCTCGGCTCGCTGGCCGACCGGGGCGTGGACTACGCCATCGAAGACGCCGACGAATTCGCATCACTGCGAGCGCTGAGCGGCTGGTCCGACTATCGCCGCCGCATCGCCGCGCTACGCGAGCCGGTCGGCGAGGCGACGGTCGCCTACACCCTGGACCAGGGCGATTTCGTGCCGGAGGGGATCGCCGTCGGACCCGCCGGCGAACTCTATCTCGGCAGCATCCGCCACGGCACGATCGTGAGGCTCGACGGCGGCGCGCAGCGCATCAGCGATCCGGCCGCCGGCCACTGGAGCGTGTTCGGCATGCGCCTCGATACGCATGGCGGACTCTGGTTCGCGAGCGCGGCGGTGCCGGAATTTTCAGGCGACGCCGAGGTCGGCCGTACGGGCCTGTTCTATCTCGAACCCGAATCGCACACCGTCTCGGTACGTGCCCTGTTGCCGGATGACGGGCAAGCCCGCGTGCTGGGCGATCTCGTGATCGCCGATGCCGATACGATCTACACGACGGAGAGCCTCACCGGCGCGCTGTACCGGTATTCCATCGCGGACGGCCGCTACACCGAGCTGATCGGGCCGGGCGCGCTGCGCTCGATGCAGGGACTCGCCATCGACCGCAGCGGTCGCTACCTGTACGTGGCCGACTATGTCGGCGGACTGTTCCGGATCTCGCTCGGGGACCTCGCGATCGAACGCGTGCGGGGGCCCGACTCGATCTGCCTCACCGGTATCGACGGACTGTATCGGCACGGCGACGAACTGATCGCGGTCCAGAACGGCATCCGGCCGAATCGCGTCGTCGCCCTGACGCTGTCCGGCGACGGGCTGACGGTGGCGGCGCTGCGCATACTGGCACGCAATCTCCCGCAATTCGACGAACCGTCGCTCGGTGCGCTGAGCGACGACGAATTCTACTTCGTGGCGAACAGCCACTGGAATCGTTTCGGCCCGGACGGCGGCCTGCCGGACGGCCTGACCGGACCGATCGTTCTCGAGCTCAAGCTGGCGGCGCCGGCGCCGCCCGGAGCGCGAGGAGAACGATAATCGGCAGGTGATCGGAGCCGACCCGCGCGCCCGCGCGGAGGTCGAGCACGGCGAATTCGTCCGACACGAGGCAATGGTCGAGCGGGATCATCGCCGGCACGAGCGTCGTCGGCCAGGTCGGTACGACGCCGAATCCGCGCCGCGCATTCACGAGGCCGGTTACCGCGACGAGTTGCCGGAAGTGTTTGCCCCACATGGTCGTGTTCAGGTCGCCGGCGAGAATCACCGGCCCGTCCAGTTCGGCGGCCAGCGCCGCCACCGCGGCGAGCTGCCGATTGCGGGCATCGAAGC
>JBAUVS010000543.1:0-3965 GCA_049583345.1 Woeseiaceae bacterium | reverse complement strand
CGGCCGCAGCTCGCGGCCGGCGCGAGACACACCGCAACCAACAGGACCAGCGCCGCGCGCACGCTCAGTCTCCGTCGATCGCGATCCGGTCGCGACCGGCCGACTTGGCGCGATACAGCGCGACGTCGGCGCGGGCGATCAGCGATTCGCCGAGCGTCTTCAGGTCCTTCGTTTCCGGATCGGGCAATACACCGGCGATGCCGATCGAGGCGGTGACGGTCACCGACGATCCGCCCGGCAGTGCACAGGGCGACGCCGACACCGCGCGACGGATGCGCTCGGCAAGGCCGACGGCCGCGGACGGCTCCGTGTTCGGCAACAGGATCACGAATTCCTCACCGCCGTAGCGAGCCGAGATATCGCTCGCCCGTACTTCGGTATCGATACGGTTGGCCAGTTCGCGCAACACCGTGTCCCCTGCCGCGTGACCGAAATTGTCGTTGATGCGCTTGAAATGATCGACGTCGAGCATCAGGCACGCGACGTGTGTCCGGTCACGGCGTGCCCGGGCCAGCTCTTCGGCGAGACGGAGTTGCAGGTAACGGCGGTTGTGCCATCCGGTCAGCACGTCCGTGAAACCGCTGCGCAGGAGTCTCGCGCGGTTGACGCCGTTCTCGATCGAGATCGATGCGATGACGCCGAGATGCGCGAGGAAATCGGTGGCATGCCCGCGCGTGAAACGGTCGGCGTCCGCGCTGCCGAGATTGATACTCCCGAACAGCCGCCGGCGATGCAGCAGCGGGATCAGCGCGACGCTGGCGAGACCTTCGGCGCCGGGAAACAGGAGCTGGTGATCGCAGGCGGCGAAGGCGCCCAGCCACGGCCGGTCGAGGGCGACGTACTGCGGCGCCATTCCGGTCAGCGATTCCACGACGACGAGGTTCTCGAAGCCCTCGGCGGGCGTGCCGGCGGCCAGCAGCAGATGGCGGATCTCATGGTCCGGATCGCAGAGCACGACACTGACGTAACGAAGTTGGTAGCTCGAGCGCAGGCCGTCGAGCATTTCCCGGAACAGCGCCTCCAGATCCTCCGCCTGCAACAGGCGCAGCTCGCGCTCCTGCGTACGGCGCATCTTGTCTTCGTTGCGCGCGACCTCTGTCTTCAATCGGGCGAGTTCCTCCTCTGTCGCCTCCAGGCGGGCGGCCAGTTCCTGGCGAGCGGGCATCGTCAGCCACGCAGGGCCATGTAGGCCCTGCCTTTCTCCATCAGATCGACGAAGCCGCTCTCGTCCCCCTTCGCGACCACCTCGCGGATGCGTTCCGCCGCTTCGCACAACGCGTCGAGCGGCCCGAGGCCGAAGCGGTTCAGATGCTGGATCTCGAAGTACAGATGCGGGTTGTCCTGGGCGACGGCGGCGGATACCAGCAACTGGGAGTCGAACGTGGTCGAGGACAGCCGGGCGAGCTTCGGCGCCGCCTCTCCGCTCTCGGCAAGGGCCGTAAAGAACGCGATGTTGAGGGCGTGCGACAGACCGAGCACGTAGGCGATCAGCCGGTCGTGATCGTCGAGCCCCATGTCCAGCTGTTCGACCATCGTCGAGTTGAACAGCGCCTTGGCATCGCGGGTCGCCTCGGCCGAGCCGACGTCGCAAAAGATCAGGTGGCGGCCGGACAACAGGCGCGTATCCGGCCCGAACATCGGGTGCAGCGAGGTAACGCGGCAGCCGACCCTGGCCAGTTCGGCCAGCCCGTCCCGCAGCGGCGTCTTCAGGGAGCCGATGTCGAAGACCAGCCCCGGCGGCTTGAGGACGGCGAGCTGCGCAAGGATCCGGCCGGACACCGCGAGCGGCGCCGCGACCACGATAACGTCGAAGCCGACACCGGCGTCGGTCCAGTCGGCGAAGCATCCCGGGCCGTCCTCGACGCCGGGGTCCGCGATCGACGTCGCGAAGCCCTGGGACGTGAAGAATTCCGCGAACCAGCCGCCCATCTTGCCGGCGCCGCCGATTACCAGCACGCTGCGCCCGTCGCCCCTGCCCTCGGCGATGACGCGATCGCGCTCCTGGCTGGCGAGCGAGGAGCGGATGAGTTCGGCCAGGATCGCTTCGGCCAGTTCCGGATCGACGCCGAGCTCGGCGGCCCGGGCGCGCGCCATGTCGAGCACGTCCTTCTCACGCGCGAAGTCGCGCGTGGCCGTGCCGGACGACAGTTTATCGCGGCCGATCTCGCCGACGATTCGCTGCCGATCGGCGATCAGCTCGACGATCCGCCGATCGACGTCCGAGAGTTGCTGGCGCAAATCGTCGAGGCTCATCCTTTGCGTCGCTTCGATCCGGTTGATACGAAACTGTTCTTTTACAGTAGACCCTTCCCGGGGGGCAAGCCGCGTCACGTTGTCCGGGGCCGGCCAATCGTGCGAATATCACCGTGACCGGGTACTCGCCCGGATCGCAATCCGAACGCGGAGCCCGAACGCATGAAAACACGTGCCGCAGTCGCCTGGGAAGCAGGCAAACCGCTGGAAATCGAAACGATCGAGCTCGACGGCCCGAAGGCGGGCGAGGTCCTGATCCGCAACGTCGCGACCGGCGTGTGCCACACGGACGCCTTCACGCTGTCCGGTGAAGACCCCGAGGGCCTGTTCCCCGCCGTACTCGGCCACGAGGGCGGCGCCATCGTCGAAGAGATCGGTGAGGGCGTCACGTCTGTCAAGGTCGGCGACCACGTCATCCCGCTGTATACGCCCGAATGCGGCAAGTGCAGCTTCTGCACGTCCGGCAAGACCAATCTGTGCCAGGCGATCCGGGTCACCCAGGGCAAGGGTCTGATGCCCGACGGCACCTCCCGGTTTTCCAAAGACGGCAAGACGGTCTATCACTACATGGGTACCTCGACGTTCAGCGAATACACGGTGTTGCCGGAGATCGCCATCGCGAAGGTCCGCCAGGACGCGCCGCTGGAGAAAGTCTGCCTGCTCGGCTGCGGCATCACGACCGGGATCGGGGCGGTCCTGAACACCGCGAAAGTGCAGCCGGGAACGACAGTCGCGGTATTCGGCCTCGGCGGCGTCGGCCTGTCCGCGATTCAGGGCGCCACGATGGCGAATGCGGGTCGCATCATCGCGGTCGACATCAATGCGGACAAGTTCGAGCTCGCGACGCAGCTCGGCGCGACCGACACCGTCAACCCGAAGGATTACGACGCCCCGATCCAGCAGGTCATCGTCGACATGACCGACGGCGGTGTCGATTACTCATTTGAATGTGTCGGCAACGTCAAGCTGATGCGCGCGGCGCTCGAGTGCTGTCACAAGGGCTGGGGCGAATCGACGATCGTCGGTGTCGCCGGTGCGGGCCAGGAGATCTCCACGCGGCCCTTCCAGCTCGTGACCGGCCGCGTCTGGCGCGGCACGGCATTCGGCGGTACCAAGGGCCGTTCGCAGCTGCCCGGCATGGTCGACCAGTACATGAGCGGGGACATCAAGATCGACGAGTTCATCACCTACACGATGCCGCTCGAAGACATCAACCGGGCCTTCGACCTCATGCATGAAGGGAAGAGCATCCGGTCCGTCATCCATTATTGAGGCAGCGGGCAGACCGGAGCCGTCCTGCCCAATGAGAGTCCTGTGAGCAGGGTCGCCGTCGCAACGACTTCCGAGCTTGCCGCCGGCGCCGCGCGCGAAGTTGCCGCGGCCGGCGGCAATGCCGTCGACTGCGCGATCGGTGCGGCCCTGATGTCGATGAATACCCAGCCCGGTGTCTGTGCCCTGGCCGGCGGTGCCTACGTCACGGTCTGGGCGCCCGACGACGATCCCGTGACCTTCGACGGCAATCACGCGGTACCGGGTCGCGGCCTCGCCGGGCGCGATCCCGACAGCGGCACCGCCGAGGTCACGCTCGATTACGGCGGCGGCGTGTCGACGCGGGTCGGCGCGGGTTCGGTCGCGATCCCCGGCGCGCTGGCGGCACTCGAGATGGCATGGGAGCGTCGCGGCCAGTGCGGCTGGCACGACCTGTTCGTGCC
>JBAUVS010000542.1:0-2659 GCA_049583345.1 Woeseiaceae bacterium | reverse complement strand
GACTGTAATGATAATCGAGCATGTTGTCTTGCCAGCCGCGGACACGCGCATCGACGAGATGCTTGCTGACGTAAAAATAGAGCGGGATGACCGGATGATCCTCGAGCATCCGCCGCTCCGCTTCCTCGAGATACAACTCCCGGCGATCGGCGTCCGTCTGCATGGCGGCCTTGTCCATCAGCGCGTCGAATTCGGGGCTGTCGTAGCCGGCCAGGTTTGCCGGGTTGCCGCTCTCCATGACGCTGAGGAACGTGTGCGCGTCGTCGTAGTCGCCGATCCAGCTCGACCGGAACACCTGGGTCACTTGCTTCGCCCGGGTCTCGGCCAGCAGGACCTTGAATTCCTCGCCGACCAGGTCCGTCTCGACGCCGAGCACGTCGTGCCACATCTGCTTTATCGCAACCGCGACGAGTTTTTCCGTGTCCGATGCGATATAGCGCAGCTCGATGTGCAGCGGCTTGTCCGGGCCGTAGCCCGCGTCGCGGTACAGCTGCATGGCCCGCGCGTCGCGTTGTTGCTGGTCCAGCATGGCGTAGGGGAACTGCGGCGGACGGTAGTGGGCGACGCCCGGTGGCACCCAGCTGTATGCGGCCAGTTCGCCGCGTCGCGTCACGTTCGCGACGAGCGCATCGCGATCGATCGCCATCGACAGCGCCTGGCGCAGGGCCGGGTTGTCCTTGAACGGCGCAAGCGTGAGATTGAACCCGTAGTAGTAAACCCCGAGATAAGGCGCCATGTGCAGTTCGCCGCCGAACTGGGTGCGCAGCGTCGCGGCGTCCTTCGGCGGCACCGTGTCGGTGATGTCCAGTTCCCCGGCGCGGAATCGATTGAGCTGCGTGTTCTCGTCCGTCAGCACGAGGTACTGGACTTTGTCGATCGCTGTCGCCGCATTGTTCCAGTAGTGCGCGTTGCGCGAGAGCGTGAGCATGGATCCCGGCTGCCAGGCGTCGAGCTTGTATGCGCCGTTCGACACCAGGTTGCCGGGCCGCGCGAAGGCGTCACCGAATTGCTGCACCGTCGCCGGGTGCACCGGAAAGGTGCTCGGCAGTGCCATCACGTTGAGCAGGTACGGGGTCGGCTGCGAAAGCCGGATCACGAGCGTGTGCGGATCCGGCGCCGAGACGCCGAGTTCTTCCGGCGGCGTCGCTCCCGCGAGGATTTCGGGCACATTCTCGATGTTGCCGAGCAACTCCGCGTAGAACGCGCCGGTGGCCGGCGTCGCCAGGCGGCGCAGGCTGTACACGAACTGGTCCGCCGTGACCGGGTCGCCGTTCGACCAGCGCGCGTCCGCGCGCAGCGTGAACGTATACGTCAACCCGTCCGGCGACATCTGCCAGGACTGTGCGACACCGGGCACGAGTTCGCCGCCGGCGGAGTAGGAGAGCAGTCCCTCGTCGAGGTCGCGTAACACCTCGTTCGCCTGCACGCTGCGGGCCTTGTGCGGATCCAGCGATTCCGGATCGGAGGTCAGCCCCCGCGTCAGGACGGAGCGGGTCCCCTCTCGCAGGGTGCCGGGCCCGACCGACCAGATCACGAAGATCGAGAGCAGGAGGATTCCCGTAAGGGCGATGAGTGTCAGGCGTTCGCGGTTCATCAGGCCGATTCCCTGAGTTGCCTCTTCTTCAGATGCACGAGCAGCAGTGAGACGGCCGACGGCGTCATGCCTTCCAGCCTCGAGGCCTGGCCGAGCGTCGCAGGCCGAGCCGCCACGAGGCGCTGACGCGCTTCGGTCGAGAGACCGTGTACGGCAGCGTAATCGATATCCTCGGGGAGCCGCAGCGATTCGGCTCGCGCGTGCCGCGCGATCTCGCGCTCCTGGCGCTCTATATAACCGGAGTACTTCGCCTGCACCTCGACCTGCAACTCGACCTGCTCTTGCTGTTCCGGCCCGAGACCCGTCGCCGCGGCGCCGACTTCGGCCAGTGCCGCCAGGTCCGCATAACGAACTTCCGGACGTTTCAGCAGCATGGCCGCGGTGCTGCCGGCTGCGCGGATGCTGATGCCCTCGAGGCGCCGCTGCTCCGCAGCGACCGCCGTCTGTTTCGCTTCGAAACTCGCCCAGCGCACATCATCGACCAGCCCGAGTGTACGCCCGACCGCCGTCAGCCGGGCGTCGGCGTTGTCCTCCCGCAGCGTCAGGCGATATTCGGCACGGCTCGTGAACATGCGATACGGTTCGCTCACGCCGCGCGTGATGAGGTCGTCGACGAGCACGCCGAGATAGGCCTCGTGCCGTTTCGGAAACCAGCCGTCCCGGTCCTGTGCGCGCCGCGCCGCATTGACGCCCGCAAGCAAGCCCTGTGCCGCGGCCTCTTCGTAGCCGGTGGTACCGTTGATCTGACCCGCGAAAAACAGACCGCCGAGCACCCGCGTCTCCAGCGTGGGCCTGAGCGCCCGCGGATCGAAGTAATCGTATTCGATTGCGTAGCCCGGCTGGGTGATGCGCGCATTCTCGAAACCTGCGATCGTGCGCACGAAGCGTTCCTGTACGTCGGCCGGCAGGCTCGTCGAGATGCCGTTCGGATAGACGACGTCCGTCGTCAGGCCTTCGGGATCGACGAAGACCTGGTGCGAGGCGCGCTGCGCGAAGCGCACGACCTTGTCCTCGACGGAGGGGCAGTAGCGGGGCCCGATCCCCTCGATGACGCCCGTGTACATC
>JBAUVS010000541.1:0-1590 GCA_049583345.1 Woeseiaceae bacterium | reverse complement strand
GTTCAGTACAGCGAACTGCTACAGAATTGTGTGCACCCGATTTCGGACGGTTCCAACCTGTCGTTCAAGTCCAAAACTATTCGCGGCAAGAAGTATCACTATCTTTATATCAGCATTGGCAGCACACGCAGGGAACACTATCTTGGCGAAGAGACCACAGAACTACTCGACAAAATCGACGACGAAAAAGAAAAGTGGAACTCCGACACCGATGATCGCGAACTGAGGGCCCGCCTTGTTGGAATGCTGATTGGCGGCGGCATGATGTCGATCGGCAAGGATGAAGGCAAAGTCATCTCGCTACTTGAACGCAACGGTGTATTTTTGGCTGGCGCCGCCCTCGTTGGCACCATGGCGTTTCGCGCCTATGCAAATATGCTCAGCGTTACCTGGCCTGAAAGTGCAGGAACGCAGGACATAGATATTGCGGCAGACAATCACTATGCACTCGCATTGCCGCGGGAAAAGATCAATCTTGGCCAACTCATTCTCGACAGCGGTATGGGTTTCTTCGAAGTGCCTGCGTTGAGCCGAGGGCAGCCCTCCACGTCGTTCAAGATTCGTAACCGCGAACTCATTGTCGACGTACTGGCGCCGATGAAAGGTCGCGAATCAGCGCGGCCAGTTCACCTGAAGGAATTCGGCACTCACGCATCGCCGTTACGGCATTTGGATTATCTGTTGAACGATATACAGCCGGTCGTCTTGCTGTACGAACATGGCATCATGGTGAATGTTCCTGCGCCCGGCAGATTCGCTCTGCATAAATGCGCCATCAGTCAAAAGAGGCCCGCCGCACTTGCGGCAAAGGCGGCCAAAGACCGAAGCCAGGCGGAGCAAGTTCTCGTGGTGTTGCTACGAGACCGCCCGGCCGATATCTCGCTCGCGTACGAGGCAGCAAAGGCTCAGGGAGAGGACTTTCTGAAGAGAATAGACTCGGGCCTGGACCTGATAGACACGGAAGTGGCCACGTCGGTCCGCAAGCTGATTGCTGATGCATAGATCGAGATCATTATGGTCTTGGCGCGCCCGACAGGATTGACTCGGATCGGCTGAGGCCGATCCTCGGGGCTTCGCCCCGCCTCCGCATCGCTCCGGCGTCCAAAACGCTCGCGCGTTTGTCGAACAAGGCTCGATCCCGATGCGACACACAAGCCAATGAAAAAGGGTCCCTCCGGGACCCTTTTTCATTGACTGGCGCGCCCGACAGGATTCGAACCTGTGACCCCTGCCTTCGGAGGGCAGTACTCTATCCAGCTGAGCTACGGGCGCTTTGTTTGTCGCGGCTGAAGCCGCCCCTACGGATGCGAGCCTGGCCACGCCTGCGGTCCGGCATTCTAGCGCAGCCGCCTCAGTTGCCGCCACGCATGTCGCGGATGGTCTGTTCCGTGTCTTTGAGCTCGTCCGCGAGGTCACCGCCCCCGGCCTGGTCGAGCGCCTTCCCGATTTCCTCGAGGGCGGCGTCGAATTCGCCCTGATCGGCGAGCGCCAGCGCCAGGTTGTTACGGGCCACGACCATCCGCTCGTCGTGGGCGAGCAGCTCCCGGTAGAGCTGCTCGGCTTCGGCATACTTGCCGCCGGCGAGATAGA
>JBAUVS010000540.1:0-1788 GCA_049583345.1 Woeseiaceae bacterium | reverse complement strand
GCAGAACACGACGATCGGTCTCAGGCCATCGCCGTCGGCGAGCGTCAGGTAGGCGGCCAGCTTCCTGGCGTCGCCGTAGGGGATTTCCACGCGTTCGATATTGTCGCGTGCGAAACGCGTGCCCCTGTCGAACGCATCGAGTGCCTTCCGGTAGGTTTCCATGCGTCCGGGATGTCCGTGCCCCTGCATGCGCTCGGCGGTCACATAATAGATGGCTGCACGCTTCAGCTTGTTGCCGGCAGAGTACTGGCGACCTTCCTGAAGATCCTCGTCCGCCAGCGCAACGAGCTTGTCCGCCGTCTTCACCCATTCCGCGAGGAACTCGGCCGTACCGGCGTCGTCCCCTTTCGCGGCCGCGTCGAGGATCGGCTGGCACATGTCGACGATCTCGCCGATCTTGCCGCCGTTCTCCATCGCGATCGCGACCGAGAGGTTCCAGATGTAATTGGGGAAGAATTCGAATAAGGCCATTCGATGCGACTTGCTAGATGGGTTGCGCCGTAACGCGCATCATGTCCGCCGTCGCCTGCGCCTGGTCGACGGGCGGCCCTTCGCCGAGCTGCGCGCGGCAGATCGCGAGCGACGCATCGACGACGTACTTGCAGCGCTCGAAGCGCCGTGCCTGGAACCCGCGGAAGGCATCCGCGACATTGGAATTGCGTGCCAGCTCTTCGGCGAGGACGACGCTGTCCTCGATGGCCATGCCGGCGCCCTGGCCGAGGTGGGGAGTCGTCGCGTGGGCTGCATCGCCGATCAGGATCACCCGGCCCTTGTACCAGTCGCCGTCGACGACATGCACCTCGAGGGGCTTGTAGACGACGGCGTCGTTGTCCGTGATCCGGTCGACGTACTCGGCAATTCCCGGCGGCGCGGCAGCCAGCTTGCCGCGCATCGACTCGGCCAGCTTGTCGCGCGCGTAGCGCGGGTTGCCCGCCTCGGCGGTCGTCACGTACATGTACATCAGCTCATTCGACAACGGCACCAGGCCCACACCCATCGCGCCCTGATAGGCCCGCAGGGCATCGAGGTCTGCAGGCTTTTCGAAGTTGTAGCGCCACACGGACTGGCCGACGAATTCGGGTTCCGGCGCTTCCGGGAAAACCATCGAGCGGGTTTTCGAATAGATGCCGTCCGCGCCGATGACGACGTCGTAATCGCCACGGGTGCCGTCCGAGAACCGCACCGAGACCTTCGTCCCGTCGTCGTCGAGGTCGTCGACGACAACGCCGAGCCGCACGTTGGCACCCGCCGCCCTGGCGCGCTCGCCCAGGACCTTGTGCAGTGCCGGGCGGCCGATGCCGACGTTGGCCGGATAGCCGTCGACCAGGGGACGTACCGGGATCCGGGCCGCCAACTCGCCGTCCGGCTTGTAGACCTCGACGAAGTTGAAGCCGAAACCGGCGTCGATATAGTCGTCGATAATGCCGAGCTGGGCGACGGCGCGCACGACGTTGGCCTGTTGGATGATGCCGACACCGTAGACGGCCCATTCCGGATCCTTCTCGACGATGTCAATCTTGTAATCGTGCTTGCCGAGCGCAATGGCTGACGTCAGGCCGCCGATGCCCCCGCCGACGATCAGGACGGATAGTTCGTTCACGGTCCCCCCGGAAATCGACCGATGTTGGATCGACTAGAATATCCTGCGCAAACCTATAAACCCAATCGCTTGTTCTTATAGATTTATATTACAAAAATTTATACAAATGTCACCGCCGCCGTCTCCCGAAGCAGCCGCCGCAACCACACGATACCGGAATCGCGTGCTCGCGCGCTGTGGTACTGAAT
>JBAUVS010000539.1:0-2272 GCA_049583345.1 Woeseiaceae bacterium | reverse complement strand
TGGGTCGCCGGCAACAAGATCTCCCAGGAACTGGGTCAGATCGAGAGCTGGGCGATTTTCCGCAGCGACCTGCCCGAGAGCGGCGATTTCAACCTCATCCTGGTCGTCAAGTTTGCCAACACGGCCGACCTGGCCCCGAACAAGGCCAAGTACGAAGCCTTCATGAAAAAATTCGGGGAAGAGCGAAACAAGCAGACGACCGAATATGCGCAGAAGAATTACCCCGGCATGCGCAAGATCACCGGCGAGTATTACATGCGCGAGATCACGCTCAAGTAATCGCGTGAGCTACCAGGGATAGCCGCACCAAAGCGTGCGGCTATCCCCGTCGGCTGCCACTATTCGGAATCCAGCGCGGACAGGATCTTCGGATTCTCTTCTTTCTCCGCGAGGATGACGTGGCAGGTGTCGCAGTCGCTGGGTATCTGCTTGCGATCCTCGCTGCGCATCCTCCGGTTGTGGCAGCGGAAGCAGCCGGGCGACTGGTCGTGTCCTATGTGATTCGGGTACGTGTCCCACCAGACTTTCATCCCCGGGAATACGTTGACCGAGTAGGCATCGCCGAGCGCTTTGGCCGCTGCGGCGATCTTGTCGGCGTCCTGCTGCGCGACCTCGGGGTAGTTCTCGGCATAGTACTGCTCGAGTTGTTCGCCGATCTTCTGGCGGGCCTCCTCGTGCGACGAATATTTCGCGTCGATGATGCGCAGGCCCTCGCGCCTTACGTACGGCAGCGAGCGGTCGATCAGCCCGGCGGAGATCGCGCCATCGATCGCCGTCGCCGGCGGTTCGTAGATATGCGTGGGACGATTGTGGCAGTCGACGCAGTCCATCGTGCGCCAGACGCCGCCTTCTTCCGGCGCTTTCTTGTCGCTGAAGTGTGTCAGCTTGCCGTCGGCGTCGGTGAATTCGACGTCGTAGATTTCTTCCCGGCTCTCATCGGATCGGTAGCGGATGGTCACGTTGGGATCCACGTGCCAGTGGATTCCGGAGGATCCGCCCGGATCGCCGCTGCCGACGCGCAACAGGAGCGCGGTCGTCAGCTCCGTGTTGGCCTCGTCCTCCTTGTAGTGCTTCCTGACGCGCAGGCGGTCGCCGACGAACTTCGTCGGCCAGTGGCATTGTTCGCAGGTGTCGCGTGCCGGCCGCAGGTCATGCAGCGGCGTCGGGATGGGCCGCGGATACAGGTTGAAAGCGACCGCGATAAGCTGCCAGGTGCCGTCCAGCTTGGATTTCACGAACCAGCTGGCTCCCGGGCCGATATGGCATTCGGCACAGGCCACTCGCGAATGCGGCGAGCGCTCGTGCGCCGTGTACTCGGGCTCCATCACCGAGTGGCAAGCCAGCCCGCAGAACTCGACGGACTCCATCTCTTCGACGCCTTTGTAGGTCGCTCCGGCCAGCACTACGATATTGATCGTCGTAATCCCGGTGAAGACAAGCAACCAGCGCCGCGTTCTCGGGTCGTTGAAATCAAATACGGGCAGGATCGGCATGTCTTGGCTGCCGGCTACGCCGTGCATACGGCGTCGCCAGAGCAGGCTGCCGATCGGAATCATGATCAGTCCCAGCACACACAAGCCCGGCAGGACGAGGAAAGTCAGGATGCCGAGATAGGGTCCGCCTTCAAAGCCGAGCTGCTGGATGAAGAACAGGCTGATAATCAGAATCAGGCTGGCAAGAGCGAGCGCGGTCCCCGCCAGGCTGATGCCGTTGCGGGTAATGGAAGCGAAAAAATTTTTCAATATGATTCCCCCGTGATCAGGGACTGATAATAACCCTTACGAAAGCCTAAGACAGCAACGTCCAGATTATGACGATGGCCAGTATGAGGCCGGTGATCAGGCCGAATGCGCCGAACAGGTACGCGTTGCGCTTCTCCTTCGCCGTCGGCGCCTCCACGATGTATTTCTCGAGGTCGCCCGTTTCCACCAGCCGTTGATATTCGAGCGGCCGCTCCTCCATGAAGCGCTCGATGTTCATCTTGCCGGTAAACATCACGATGTCCATCGGCAGGGTTTCGATGCGCAGCGGTGCATGGAAGAAATGGAACATGAAGATGAAGCCCACCGCGAGTAGCGCCTCGTCGCTGTGCACGACATGCGCCGCGTTCAGTACCCAGCCGGGCAGGAACGACGTCCAGAAGGACGGGAACCAGAGCATCAGCCCGGAGCCGCCGATGATCATGATGCCCCAGAAGACGGCCATGTAGTCGAACTTCTCCCAGTAGGTCCAGCGATCGCCGCCGGGCCGCGGACCGAGGTACAGGAAGTAC
>JBAUVS010000538.1:0-3525 GCA_049583345.1 Woeseiaceae bacterium | reverse complement strand
CCCAGACCGCCTGGTCGAGCTGGTTTGCGCCCGTGTCCCGGATGGCCTTGTCGGCGGCCTCGCTCTGCTTCGTGATCGCGGCCGAGCGCGCTTCTTCGTCTGCATTGACCGCGGCGAGCTCGGGGTTCGCCGCCTCCATCGCATCGATCTCGTCCATGACCGCGTCGGCCTCGTCCATCTTGCCCTGCATCATCAGGCTCTGGACCTTTTGCGTGAGCTCGACGTAGCGCTGCTGCAGCGCGGGGTCGTTTGCCATGGCCTTGTTGACCCGCGCGTCCTCCTCCGCGGTGGGCCCGGCCGACGGCGCCGACATGTTCTGCTGCATCTGCGCCGACAGCGTGCCCATCTGGGCCGCCTGCTGGCGCTGCGCGCTCAGGTCGCCGTATTGCTTGCCGAGCGTCGCGTCCATCGGCTGGTGCTCGGGCCCGGCGTGCTGGAAAAACGCGGACTCGAGGTAATTCTTCTTCTTGTACAGCGCGTCGAGGTCCGAGATCGGACGCTTGGTCGGATCACCGAAGAAGTCGATCGCGTCGATGAAACCACCGAAGAACCGCGACTGCGCGTAGAACGCGTAGTCCTGCTGGCCCTCCCACTGCTCGTCACCCGTATCCGTGACCGTCCCCGGCTGGCCCTTGACCCGCGGCGGGCCGAGCGCGTGCATCGACACGCCGACGTGGCCGTAACCCGGCGCCGATTCCCCACCTTCGAACCAGGCACGTTCGGTGAAAGCCTCGTAGCCGTGCAGGCCGTTGGCGCCCTGCACCGCCTGCAGCTTGCCGATCGACTTCTCGTAGAACGCCTTCACCTTTTCGATCGGGTCGCGGGTCAGGAAGCACCACGGTCCGGTGTACCCCGACGGCGGGCCGGCCGCCTCCGGCGAGATCACCTTGCCCGCGAGGTCCCGCGCGTAGGTCGTCGCCTGGCAGTCCATGGTCTTGCCGCCATCGAAGCTCAGCACGAAGGGGGAATCCGGGTTGACGCCGGCAACCGTGACCGCCGGCACGGCACCGGGATAGATCGGCGCCGCGAGCTTGCGCGACTCTTTTGCTACGGACGGATTGCACACGAAGACGATCAGCAGAGCGCCGAGCGCACTCGCCAGACAGAAGCGGGATTTCATTGCTGGTTCTCCTGGCAGACCCGGCGCGGCCGTACGCTGCGGCAACGCGTTCGAAGACCGATACAGGCGAATCGGAGGACCTGCCTTAACGCACTTACAAACCCCGCCGCGCGCGGCTCGCCTGTAGCAATGCGCGCAGCGGACCCTGCCAGACACGTAACGGAAGCAGATTACTCCCGGAGGTCGACCTTGTACACAGAGCGCGCGCTCACGACACGATCTTCAAGCGGCTCATGACCTCGCGCAGGTCCCCGATCGATTTCGCGATCGTCGTCTCGTCGAAGCCGGCGCCCTTCAGCGTGGTCCGCTGCCTTGCGGCCGGATCGATGAACTTGATGCGGTGTTCGCCGAACGAGACGATGTCGTCGTTGACCAGCACCAGGCTGGCGACGCGCTTGCCGTTGACGAAGGTGCCGTTGCGGCTCTTCAGGTCGAGGAGCAGGGTCATGCCGTGGCTGCGAATGAGAATCGCGTGCTGGCGGCTGACGAAGTCGTGCTTGATGCACAGGTCGTTGTGGTCCGCCCGGCCGATCATCAGGCGCGGCTTGTCGAAGGCCATGTGCCGCAGCGTGCGGCCGTTGCAGGTGAGAATCAGTTGCGGTACGGCCTTGCGGCGCCCGGTCTGCTTCAGCACGGTGACGCCGGCCGGCGCCTCGACGGGTCCGGGCCGCCGCGGCACGTGCCCGACGCGCAACGGGCAGGACTTCGCCTTCGCCAGCGCCGCCAGCGCCAGGCCGTCGATCACCCCCGGCCAGCCGCCTGACGCCGCGTGCAACGCATCGCAGACTTCCTGCGGGATCACGCGCGCGGGATCGGGGCAGCCGCCGCTGACGAGCTTCTTGTAAACGTAGGTCGTCGTCTCCTGCCGCGTCAGCGGCCGCAGCAGGAACTTTTCGGTCATGCGCTGCGCGATCGGCCGCATGGCCTTCGAGCGCAGGATCGACAACAACGGCTTCTCGCTGACGAGGATCATGCGCACGGCACTCTTGCCGTTGACCGTCAGTGAGGCGAGCTCGCACAGCGCCTCCAGCGCGTCCGGCTTCAACTGGTGGGTCTTCTCGACGACCAGCAGCGGCGCGCAGCCGTGGGAGGTCTGCTGCATCGCGAATACCTTGACCATGTTGAAGCGTTCGCTGGTCGAGCGCAGGTCGAGGTCGTAGCCGAACTGGCGCAGCGCGTCCTGCAGCAGCTCGTGCGCCCGCACGCCGGCCTCGCTCACGACGGCGGCGGGGAATCCCATCGGCAGCGACGCCACGAAATGATGGATGATCGAGGTCTTGCCGGACAGCGGCGGGCCGTGGAACAGGCCGAGCCCGTGATCGTGCCGGCAGGTGTTGTTGAGAAACCGGAGCGCGGCTTGCAGGGAGGCGTACGGGACCAGGACCGATGGCATCCCGTGGGTCTGGAACGGCTGGCGCCGTAATCCGGTCGCCGCCAGGTTCATGCTGCGGCTGTCTGTCGCGTGTCGGCGATCATCTGGCAACTCCGCTGTCGTGGACGCCTTGCGTCTGTAGACCGGTGGTTTTGCGTCTCCGCCTTTCGACGGGTTTGCCTTTTTCAGCTGCTTTACCGTAGGACAACGATGGCCGCCGGGCAAGCGGGTTTTGACTAAATCCCGCTCACAGGACGCGATCCAGGTCGGCGATGAGGTCCTCCGGGTCCTCGAGTCCCACCGAGAACCGGAACAGCCCCTCGCCGGCGACGTCGCGGTAGCGCGCGAGCGCCTCGCCCTCGAGCCCGTACGAGGACTCGGCGAGGTCGTCGGTGGAAAGCAGCCAGATCAGGCTGCGATGATGGCCGAGCGAGACGGCATAGTGGATGACCTCGAGCTCGGCCATCATGCGTTTCGCCACGGCCTTCCCGTCCGCGGCGCGGAACGACACCATGCCCGAGAAGTTGTCCATCTGTTTCGCGGCGAGTGCGTGCTGCGGATGCGAGGTCAATCCGGGATAGATGACCTTCTTGACGCGCGGATGCTGCTCGAGGAATTCGGCGACCGCCATCGCGCTGGCTGCGTGCTCGCGCATGCGCAGCGGCAGCGTCGCGATGCCGCGCATGATCAGCCAGGCATTGAACGGGCTGATCACGCCGCCGAAGTGCGACAGCGCCTCGCTGCGCAGCGGCGCCAGCAGCTCGGCCGAGCCGCTGACCGAGCCGCCCATCGCGTCGCCGTGGCCGCCGATATACTTGGTCAGCGAGTGCACGACGAGGTCCGCGCCGAGCTCGATCGGCCGTGTCGCGACGGGCGTCGCGAACGTGGAATCGACGACCAGCAGCGCGCCTTGGGCATGCGCGATCGCCGCGATTGCCTCGATGTCGGCGATGTTCAGCAGCGGGTTCGACGGCGTCTCGATCCACACGATGCGGGTGCCTGCGCGCAGCGCGTTCTTCACGTTGGCCGGATC
>JBAUVS010000537.1:0-1989 GCA_049583345.1 Woeseiaceae bacterium | reverse complement strand
ACCGTGGCATCGTCGCCCGCCGGGGCGGGCTCCTACGATGTCCGGGACGCGGTTGCGATCGCGAGGACACTGACCCGGGTGGCGCCCGCATCCAGCACAACCCGTGCAAGCCGCGCGCAGGTCTCGCCGGTCGTTATCACATCGTCGACGATGAGGACGTGGCGGCCATCGATGCTGCCACGCACCGCGAATGCGCCGCGCAGGTTGCGGCGGCGTTCGAATGCGTGCAGACCGGACTGATACGGCGTCGATCGCACTCGCGACAGGTTCGACAGGACCGGCAGCCCGTTACTGCGGCAGAGCGCCTTGCAGAGCTCCTCCGCCTGGTTGAATCCGCGCAGCGCCTGGCGCCGCCAGTGCAGGGGCACGGGTGCGAGTGCATCGATGTCCGCCGGCAGATCCCCGATTGCCCCGGCAAGGATCGACGCAAGCGCGGGACCGTATTCGAGCCGGCGCCGAAACTTGAGCTGCTTGATCGCCGCGTCGACCGGAAATGCGTAGTGCAGGGGTGCGCGAGCCGCCGAATACGGCGGCGGGCGTTGCTGGCACTCGCCACAATAAACGCCGACCGGCAATGCGACGGCGAGCGGGCGTGCACACCGTCCGCAACTTTGCCCCACCCACGGCAGGTCGGCACGGCACGGCGGACAGATCGATGTTGCCGAGTCGATGCCGCAGAAGACACAGCGGGTCGGCATCACGGCCTCGTCGAAACGGCGGACCGCCGCGCCGACGCCTGCCATGAACGTACGCCACCACATCAGCGCAGGCTGACATCCCGGCCGTGCAGGATCAGCCTTCCAATCGGCCGGTTACCCGCACAAAGCGGGTTATGGAGACTCTGACTAATTCGTCATTGCGAGGAGCGAAGCGACGCGGCAATCCACAGCTCGTCGATCCCAAACTCTGGATTGCTTCGCTTGGCTCGCAATGACGAATCATTTTCCAATTAATCAGAGTATCCTTAAGCTAGTCCGATCTGTCCCGGACCCCCGCGATGACCGCCAGCGACGAAATCCCGACGCCGAAACCCAGGGACGTGCGGCGCCGTTTCGAGCGCGCGGCGTCGACGTTCGACGACGCAGATTTCGTGCACTCGGTGACCCGGGAGGGGTTGCTGGCACGCCTCGAACCGGTCGTCGTCACGGCGAATACGGTGGTCGATCTCGGTTGCGCGACCGGCGCCGCGACCCGCGCCCTGGCGCGACGCTTCCGCCGTGCGCATGTCGTCTCGGTCGACATCTCGCACGCCATGCTCGCCCGTGCTCGCCGCAGACGGCCGTGGTTCGCGCGACACTCGCTGGTGCAGGCCGATGCAGCCGCCTTGCCCTTTGCCGACCACAGCGTGGACGTCGTATTCTCGAATCTCATGCTGCCGTGGGCGCCGGATATCGCTGCGGTCTTCGGCGAAGTGGCGCGCGTCCTGCGTGCACAAGGTTTGTTCGCCTTCGCGACGCTGGGACCGGACAGCCTCGACGAGTTGCGCAACGCCTGGCGCCTCGTCGACGCCGGCGCACACGTGTTGCGCTTCCCGGACATGCATGACGTCGGCGACGCCGCGGTTCGCGCGGGACTCCGCGACCCGGTGCTGGACGTGGACCGCCTGTCGGTGAGCTACGAAGAGCCGCGCCAGCTGCTGCGTGACCTCACCGCCAGCGGCGCACGGAACAGCCTGCAACAGCGCACGCGCGCTTTCGTCGCGCCGTCGCGATTCCGGGAAATGCTTGCAGGCCTGGAGTCCTCTCGGCGCGAAGGGCTCCTGGTTTTCGAACTCGAACTCGTCTACGGCCACTGCTGGGGTCCGGGACAGCGCGCCGCGCCCGGCGAGGTGCGGGTCGACGCGAACCGGATCGGCAAGCGTCGGACCTGAGCTCGTGGGTGCCGCGCCCCGACTCCGTAATGCCGCAGCGATGCGCGCATAAGCCTTTGTTGGCACAGGATTATTTCGGAAAATGCGATACGACTCAGGATTGCAAGCCCGGTCTGCAT
>JBAUVS010000536.1:0-5614 GCA_049583345.1 Woeseiaceae bacterium | reverse complement strand
CTTCAGTCGTGACCACAGGCCCGTGCCTTCCGGTGTGTCCGGCTGACGGGCGGGGGCGGGCGTCGACGGCTTGAGCACGGCGATGGCGGCCGGTTCGACCGACTTGCGGGCCAGGATCGCCTGGGCTTCCTCGGGCTCCTTCTCGGTCTGCGTGAGGGCATAGCTGGCCCGCGCATTCTCCGGCAACTCGGTCTGATCGTCGCGCACGCGCCGGACGTCGTAATGCGGTGTCTCCAGATGTGCGTTCGCAACCAGGATCACCTGGGTGTCGTTGCGTGTCTCGAGACCCCGCACCCAGTCGCGTTTCTCGTTCAGAAGATAGGTTGCGACCTCGACCGGCAACTGGGCGATCACCTGGGCGGTGCGTTCCTTGCGTGCCTCCTCGCCGATGATTCGAAGAATCGCCAGTGCCAGCGACTCGACGCTGCGGATCGTGCCGAAGCCGGAACAGCGCGGACAGGTGAGATAACTCGATTCTCCGAGCGACGGACGCAGTCTCTGCCGTGACATTTCCAGCAGTCCGAACCGGGATATCTTGCCGATCTGCACGCGCGCCCTGTCCTGACGGACCGCTTCGCGGAGCCGGTTTTCCACGTCGCGTTGATGCTTCTGGGGTCCCATATCGATGAAATCGATCACGATCAGGCCCCCGAGGTCCCGGATGCGCAGCTGGCGACCGATCTCGTCGGCCGCCTCCAGGTTGGTATTCAGCGCCGTGGCCTCGATGTCACCGCCCTTGGTTGCGCGCGCCGAGTTGATGTCGATGGATACCAGCGCCTCGGTGTGGTCGATAACGACGCTGCCGCCCGAGGGCAGATCGACCGAGTGGGAGAACGCCGACTCGATCTGGCTCTCGATCTGGAAGCGCGTGAACAGGGGCACGGGGTCCGTGTAGTGCTTCAGCTTGCGCAGGTTGTGCGGCATGACCTGTTGGACGAATTCGTGCGCTTCCTTGTAGGTTTGTTCGTCGTCGATGAGGATTTCACCGATGTCACTGGTCAGATAGTCGCGCAAGGCACGCACCATCGCGTTGCTTTCCCGGTAGATCAGGAAGGGCGACGGCCTCTCGAGGACGACGTTCAGGATGGCGTGCCAGATCGTCAGCAGGTTCTCGAGGTCCCAGGCAAGTTCCTCGGGGCTGCGGTCGATGCCGGCGGTGCGCAGGATCACGCTCATCCCCTTCGGTATTTCGACGCCCGACAGCGATTCCCGCGCGAGGTCCCGGTCATCGCCGACGATGCGCCGCGACACGCCGCCGGAACGCGACTTGTTCGGTTTCAGTACGATGAACCGGCCGGCCAGGCTGACGAAGGTCGTCAGGGCCGCGCCCTTGGTGCCGCGCTCCTCCTTGTCGATCTGGACGACGATGTCCTGACCTTCACGGAGGACGTCGCGGATGTTGGGTTTGCTGCCGGATTCGACCGGTTTGATGAAATACTCGTCGGAGATTTCCTTGAACGGCAGAAATCCGTGACGATCCGCGCCGAAATCGACGAAAGCCGCTTCGAGACTGGGCTCGATGCGTGTGATTTTCCCCTTGTAGATGTTGGCTTTCTTGCGTTCGCTGCCTGCCAGCTCGATATTCAGGTCATAGATGCGTTGGCCGTCGACCATCGCCATGCGCAACTCTTCTTGCTGAGTCGCATTGATTAGCATTCGCTTCATGATGTCCTACTTTGCATGTGAGAGTAGGCAGCGAGTCGGGGCGCGTCGCAGTGCGAGCGCTGCAGGAGAGCGCATACGGGAGCACACGGTGCCGGTCGGCACTGTGTGTAGCAAGTTCGAGTTTATGTCCGACCTGACTCGGGAACATCAGGTCCAAGAACAAATCCAGCATGAAATCCCTGCGGCCTTGACCGCGTTGGCGCTCGCTGCAATCCGTGCTCGCTGCCATGTGGTGATCTCGCGTCGGGCGAGATCAGAATATAGTTCAATACTGCCTGTGGCTTTCGGCGTGTCCGGGACGGGCACCGCCGCAAATCCCCGTGAAACGGCCTGGCTGTAGTGCCTTGGTTTCACGAGGGGCTAATATAGCACACCACGGGCATCCATCAACTCGTTGATCATGCAGCAAAAGTCCAAATCGATCGAGGACGGCGAGCGTACCCGGGTACGCAAGATCCGCATCGACGGCGAGCTGGCGGGCCAGCGGATCGACAATTTCCTGCGCCGCGAACTACCCGGTGTGCCGAAGAGCCGCCTCTATCGCCTGCTCCGACGTGGCGAGGTGCGCGTCAACGGCGGCCGGATCCGGGCCGATTATCGGCTCAACGAGGGCGACGAAGTGCGGGTGCCGCCCGCCCGCGTGCGCACGGGACCGCCACCGCCGCCGGCCTCGGCTTCGCAACGGATCCTGGACCGCGTCCTGTTCGAGGACCGGCGCCTGCTGGTCCTCGACAAGCCCTCGGGAATCGCGGTACACGGCGGCAGCGGCATCCGTCACGGTGTCGTCGAGCTGTTGCGCGGTGCCCGCAAGGACCTCGCCGAGCTGGGGCTCGTGCACCGGCTCGACCGGGAGACGTCGGGCTGCCTGGTGCTGGCGAAGCGCCGCAGCGCGCTCCGGCAGCTGCACGCCCGCTTCCGCGAAGGCGTCGTCGAGAAGAACTACCTCGCGCTCGCGGTCGGCGACTGGCAGCAGGGCGAGCGGACGATCGACGAAGCCCTGCTCGTCACTCATCGGCAGGGCGGGGAACGCCATGTCGTGCCGAGCCCGCAGGGGAAGCCGGCGCAGACCCGCGTGCGCCTGTCGCGCCGCTACGGCGGATACAGCCTGCTGCAGTGCGCGCCCCTGACCGGCCGGACGCACCAGATCCGGGTCCATCTCGCGGCGGCGGGATACCCGCTGATCGTCGACGAGCGCTACGGCGACGAGGCCGAGAATCGCAAGGCCCGCGAACTCGGCCTTGCGCGCCTGTTCCTGCACGCACAATCCATCGCCTTCCCGGACGAACACGGCAACGAGCTGCATTTCACGGCCCCGCGGGCCGACGACCTCGAGGCCTTCCTGGCCCGACTGTAGGAGCGGCGCTTGGCGCCGCGACCGGTCGCGCTGCAAGCAGCGCTCCTACAGATTACGTACCACCAAACCCAACGGGGACGGCGTCGGGATGCCCGTGAAGGCCGGTAACGGCCGTAACGGGCGCCCGTCGGCGTCCCGTGTGACCAGTCAGGGGATCAGGTAGCCCAGCCGCAGCAGGACGTCGGCGACCCAGATCATCGGCAGGCCGATCAAGGCGGTGGGATCGTCGGTCTTGACCGACTCGAACAGCACGAAGCCGGCGCCTTCGAGCTTGAAGCTCCCGGCGCAGTCATACGGCTGGTCGTGTCGAAGGTAGGCCTCGGCGAGACGGCGATCGAAGCGACGGAACTGGACGGTCGTCCGGTCGAGGTGTTCGTGTCGCGTGCGGCTCACCGGGTCGAGGATGCAGACGGCGGTGAGGAAGGTGACGCCGTGGCCGGACGCCGCCAGCAGCTGCTCGATCGCCTTCTGATGCGTGCCGGGCTTGCCCAGTATGTCGGTGTCGAGCACGGCGAGCTGATCGGCACCGATGATGAGGGCATTGCGCGCATTGACCGAGACGACCTCGGCCTTCTTGCGGGCGAGGTAGGTGGCGAGTTGTGCCGGCTCGAGGCCATCGGCATTGCGCTCGTCGATGTCCGGCGAGACGGTCTCGTAAACGTCGAGGAAACGATCGAGCAGACCGCGGCGGTACTGGGAGCCGGAGGCGAGGACGATCGGAGGAGCCGAAGGATTTTGCATGAAATCAATCGCTTGGAGCGTTGAGCGGCAGTGTACCCGCTTTGGCGCGCAGTGCCGACAGTTTCCGAAAGCGCTGTTTTGACAGCCGCCCGTGTCCTCCTTATCATGCGCGCGCCATGGGCAATCCGCTGCGAGATCGCCGTTCTCCGTCCGACCTGGCATCTAGTCGTCAAGTCATTGAATTTGCGGAGAAACTTGGCGAACTAAAGCGTCTTGCCGGGATCGTCCAGGCTGATCTCGACAGGCTGGAGCCTGATACACTGCCGCGGAACTGGCGCGATGCGCCGGTCACGGGACGGCTGGCGTTCGGATTTGCGGATGCGCAGGAACGGCTCGCGGCGCTCGAGGGTCGTGTCGGGGTCACCGTCGACGCGGTCTGCCAGCGCTGTCTTCGGCCGATGCGGCTGCCGCTCGCGGTCGAACTGAAGCTGGTCTTCGCGACGGCAACGAGTCCGGCAACGGGCGAGGGCTATGAGCTCTGGGAACTCGACGCCGAGGACCTGCGGCCGATGGACCTCGTCGAGGAGACACTGATTATGGCCTTGCCGCTTGTGGCGAGGCACGGACGCCGGGAGGCCTGCGAAGGTCCGCCGATCGCGGCCGACGAGGCGACCGATGCAGTCCGGCCGTTTGCCTCGCTCAAGGACAGTATGGCCGGGCAGGAATAGATTCGCGGGCGGTGCGCAGGTACCGCCTTCAACTGGAGAGAAGAGTATGGCTGTTCAGAAAAGTCGCAGGACGCCCGCCACGCGTGGCGCACGGCGTTCGCACGACAAGCTGAAGAATCCGACGGTGTCCGTGGATCCGACGTCGGGTGAGACGCATCTGCGGCACCGGGTTTCTCCCGACGGCTTCTATCGCGGAAAGCAGGTCGTCGTGCAGCCCGAGTTCGACGCCGAAGACGAAGACTAGGCGCCCCGTCGCCGGGCGCGCCGGCATTCCTCCGTGACCACCCCCTCGATCATCTCCCTGGACGCGATGAGCGGTGACCTCGGCGCCGAGGTCGTGGTGCGAGCTGCGCACCGGAGCCTCGCCAGGCACACGGCACTCAAACTCATCCTGGTCGGCGATCAGGACGAGCTGCGCGGGCACGTGACGCGCATCGTCGGGGACGACCCCAGGCTGTCGATCGTGCATGCCAGCGAAGTGGTCGGGATGTCGGAATCGGCCGCCGATGCGCTGCGCAAGAAGAAGGACTCGTCCATGCGCGTGGCGATCAGTCTCGTGAAAGAGGGCGGGGCCGAGGCCTGCGTCAGTGCCGGCAACACCGGGGCGCTGATGGCGACGGCGAAGTTCGTGCTCAAGATGCTGCCCGGTATCGATCGTCCGGCGATCATCACCGAATTGCCGGCAAAGGGCGGCTCGCTGCACATGCTCGACCTCGGCGCCAACACGCAGTGCACGGCGGAGCACCTGTTCCAGTTTGCCGTGATGGGGTCGATCGTCACGGCCGACATCACGGGGATCGAACGGCCCCGCATCGCGCTCCTGAATATCGGCGCGGAAGACAGCAAGGGGATCGACACGGTGCGGGAAGCGGCCGCGATGCTGAACGCCGGCACGCTGAATTACGTCGGCTTCATCGAAGGCAGCGAGCTGTTCTCGGGCAAGGCCGATGTCGTGGTGACGGACGGATTCACCGGCAACGTGGCGCTCAAGACCATGGAGGGTACCGTCGACCTCGCCTCGCATTATCTGAAGCGCGCGTTCGGCCGCAACCTGTTCACCCGGCTGCAGGCACTCGCGGCGCGGCCCGTGCTGAAGAGCCTCGCGGCGCGGATGGATTCGCGGCGCTACAACGGCGCGACCCTGGTCGGACTCAACGGCATCGTGATCAAGAGCCATGGCAGCGCG
>JBAUVS010000535.1:0-7835 GCA_049583345.1 Woeseiaceae bacterium | reverse complement strand
GGGGGTGCCGAGCACCGCGCCGGTGGCGATCGTCGCGTGGCCGCAAAACGATACCTCCGCAACCGGACTGTAATAGCGGATCGTGCGCTCGAGACCGTGCGTCGGCGCAACGAACGCGGTTTCCGAGAATCCGACCTCGGCCGCGATTCGCTGCATCGTGTCCTCGTCCGGGAGCTGCTCACCGATCCAGACCCCCGCCGGATTGCCGCCCGCCGGAGTGTCCGAAAACGCGGCGATCCGGTGCAGCACACCGTCCGCTTTCATCGCCGCGCTTCGATTCAAATCCTCTCACCCTGGCGGGATTTCGGTAACTCTTGACGCCCTGCTCAGCCCAGCAGGTTCTGGATATCGTCCTCGATATCCTGAGGCTTGACCGTGGGCGCATACCGCTTCACCACCTCACCGTCCGTGTTAATCAGAAACTTGGTGAAATTCCACTTGATGCGGCCGCCCAGCAGGCCCGGAGCTTCCTGCTTCAGGTATTTGAACAGCGGATCGGCGCCGGCACCGTTGACGTCGACTTTGGCAAACATGGGGAAGCTCACGCCATAGTTCAGCTGACAGAACTCCTGAATTTCCTCGTTGCTGCCCGGATCCTGCTTGCCGAACTGGTTGCAGGGGAAACCGAGGATCTCCAGACCCGTGTCCTTGTACTTGACGTAGAGTTCCTCGAGGCCGGCAAATTGCGGGGTGAACCCGCACTGCGAGGCCGTGTTGACCACGAGCAATACCCTGCCCTTGTAGTCGCTCAGCTTCTTTCTGGAGCCGCCGATCGTGTCACAGCTGAAGTCGTAAACC
This sequence comes from Woeseiaceae bacterium, assembly GCA_049583345.1. GTDB lineage: Bacteria > Pseudomonadota > Gammaproteobacteria > Steroidobacterales > Woeseiaceae > UBA1847. The sequence continues at coordinate 7,037 of JBAUVS010000535.1, read as the reverse complement.
GCGGTCATATCCCAAACCCCGTTGGTGAGGACGCACCTCAGTATAGCGCTGCCCGGGTACCTGACGTTTTCCGCCCGCTCTGGTAAAATTTCATCTTTCAGTGGGGCAGTCCCCCTGGCCCCGCAGACCGTCGAACCGGCACCGATGCCTCACATCCTCCGCGGCCCTGTGCGCGGAGATGAGAACGCTTGCGAGCTTGAGATATTCCGTGGCCGCAGCGTGACGATTGAATGACTCAGTGAAGGCAGGTATGGGCGAAAAAGAAGTTTTGGCGGAAGCCGGCGAATTGCCCATCGCACAGGACGAAAGTCAAAGGCTGAGCCTGCTCTCACTGTCGGTGGTGGCACTGGCCGTCGGCATCGTCACGGGATATGGGGCGATCCTTTTCCGCGGCCTCATCAACGTGTTGCACAACCTGTTCTTTGCCGGGCAGTGGTCCTGGCAATACGATGCCAACGTCTTTACGCCGCTGAGCCACTGGGGGGCGTGGGTCATCCTGGCGCCGGTCCTCGGCGGCATTGTCGTCACCTTTCTGGTCACCCGCTTTGCGCCCGAGGCCAAGGGTCACGGCGTGCCCGAAGTGATGGATGCCATCTATTATCGCGAGGGCATCATCCGCCCGATCGTCGCCGTCGTGAAATCCCTCGCCTCCGCGGTGGCCATCGGCAGCGGCTCCTCCGTGGGCCGCGAAGGTCCCATCATTCAGATCGGCTCGGCGCTGGGCTCCACGGCCGGGCAGATCATCCGCATGCCGCCGGGCCAGCGCATCGCGCTGGTCGCCGCCGGCGCCGGCGCCGGTATTGCCGCGACATTCAACACGCCGATCGGGGGCGTCATGTTCGCCATCGAGTTGATGATGCCGGAAGTCAGCGCCGCGACGTTCCTGCCCGTGGCGATTGCGACGGGCGCCGCCACCTTCATCGGCCGCCTGTACTTCGGCCCGCAGCCGGCCTTCTTCGTCCCGCAGATGGAACCCTTCCCCGCCGATGCCAGCGCGGCAATGCTGCTGACGCTGTACGCCGTCATGGGTGCGGTGACCGGCGTGGCGGCGGCGGGATTTATCCGCGGCCTGCACCTGGCCGAGGACGTATTCGACAAGATCCCGTACCGCTACGTCCGCCACATGCTGGGCATGCTGTTCGTCGGCGTACTGATGTACGTGCTCTACCGCACGCTCGGCCAGTACTACGTGGACGGCGTCGGTTACGCCACCATCGAAAGCATCCTGGTCGGGCAGACGTCGGTGGTGTGGCTGCTCGGCCTGTTGTTCGTCTGCAAAGCGCTGGCGACCTCGAGCAGCCTGGGCTCGGGTTCCTCCGGCGGCATCTTCTCACCATCCCTGTTCATGGGCGCGACGCTGGGCGGCGGCTTCGCCGCGCTGCTGTCGGCGGCCGGCATGCCGATCCCGTTGAGTATCCCGGCCTTTGCCATGGTGGGTATGGGCGCCATGGTCGGCGGCGGCACCGGCGCGGTCATGACGGCGGTCACGATGACCTTCGAGATGACCCGCAACTATGACATCGTCATGCCGATGATCCTGGCCGTGGCCACCAGCGTCGGCATGCGCCGGCTGCTTTCGCGCGAGAACATTTACACCCTGAAGCTGTTCCGCCGCGGGCGCGTCATCCCCAAGGCACTGCATGCGAACATGTTCCTGGTGCGGCATGCACGCGAAGTGATGGATCCGGACGTGCTGGTGCTGCCCGCCGAGGAGAGCTTCGACAACTTCCTGCGGCAGCATGAAGACGAACAGCGCCTGCGCCATGTCGTGGTGACCCGCAACGGCCGCATCTATGGTGTTATTCGCGTGAACACCGGCCTCCGGCATGGTCTGGAAGCGACTTACACCGGCGCGACGCTGGGCGACGTGGCGAATCGGGCGTTCACTGTCGTGGGCGAGCACGCGATCGCCTCGAACGTCATCACCCGCATGTGGCGCAAGAACGCGTTCATGGCGGTCGTCGTGCGCGGCAGCGGCATACCGCACGGCGAGGACGTGGCCGGCGTCATCACCAAGGAACACGTCGCCGATTCGGTGGCCAACGGCTTGAAGATCTATCCGCGCTGACCAATACTGGACAGAATCGACATTGTCCCTGGCCGCCGGAAATGCCACTCTCTGCTGCCAATAAGGCCATGGCTTGAGTGGCGAACCGGCGCCACAATTGCGGGGTGCTATCAGCATACACGGCAAGGAGGGTCTGCCATGACGATGCTCCAGGAACTCGCAGCACAGTCTCAGGCGTACTTCGAAAAGTCGACGGCGATTATCGCCGAAGCGTGGGAACTTCAGCAGAAGTTCTATACGGACTTCGGTGAGCGTCAAGTCGAGTGCTACAAGGCCATCAGCGACGAACGCCTGAGCAGTTATCAGAAGATGCAGCAGGCCCAAACGCCTGCACAGGCTTTCGAGGCAAACGCCGCGTTCGAGGAACACGCGCTGGAGCGATTACAGCAATTGCATGAAGCTAATGTGGACGCTTTTCAGCAATTACAGCAATCGCTGAATGCACTGTATTTCCGGTCGTCGAAGGCACCGGCATCGCCTGCGGATCCGGACTAGGCCGACCACGCCGCCTCTCGGTCAACGGCGAGGCCCGATTCGGAGGACAAGCGCGATGCAGCAATTATCGGGACTGGATTCTGCGTTTCTGTACACGGAGACGCCGAATCAACCCATGCACATCGGCTCACTGCTCATTTGCGATCCGTCCACCGCGCCGGGCGGAGCTGTTCGCTTCAAGGACATCATCGAGCACTTTACCCGCGCGGCGGAACGAATCCCGTACATGAGGCGGCGATTGATCGAAGTACCGTTCAATGCCGACTTTCCCTACTGGATCAACGACGCCAGTTTCGACCCGGAATTCCATATTCGGCACATTGCCCTGCCCAAGCCGGGCGATTGGCGTCAGCTATGTATCCAGGTGGCGAGATTGCACTCGCGCGCACTGGATCGAAACCGCCCGTTATGGGAAATCCACGTTATCGAAGGGCTCGACAATGTTGAGGGAGTCCCGCCGGGATGCTTTGCCTACCTGTCGAAAGTCCACCATGCCTGCATCGATGGTGTCGCGAGTACGGAAGCTTACATTGCGACCTCGAGTTCATCGCCGGACAATGCGGACGTACCCGTCGAAGCCGGCTGGCAGCCGGACAAGGTACCGAAGCCAGAGGAACTACTCTTTCTGGCCATGCAGAATGCCCTCACGAGGCCGTACCGCTATGCAGAATTCCTCAGTCGGCAAATGCCACTGCTAAAGGACCTCAATTCGACGCTTGGAGCGAACCAGCTCAGGGCATCGACCGCCCCGGCGCCCAGGATTCGATTCAACGGCCGGGTCAGTGCCGCACGAGTTTATGATGGAGTCACCTTCGACTTCGAAGAGATCCGGGCGATGAAAGCGGCGATCGGTGGCACGGTCAACGACCTCATGCTCGCGGTCTGCAGCGGAGCGCTAAGGCGTTACCTGCTCGAGAAGGATGAGCTTCCCGACCAGTCTCTGGTCTCTTTCTGCCCAATCAATACTCGCGATCCGAACTCACCGGCCAATCAGGGCAACGTGGTATCCGCGATGCTGGTACCGCTCCGGACGGACATTGCCGATGTCAAAGCACGCGCGTACGCCATCTGTGACGAAACTCGAGGTGCAAAGGAGCTGGCCAATGCGGTCGGTGCAAAGGCCATGGTGGAAGCAGCCGAGTTCGTGTCGCCAAACCTCGCGATTCTTGGCGCCCGTCTGGCAGCCGAGCACGGCCTGGCGAACATGCAACAGCCCACCTTCAACTGCGTGACTACCAACGTACCAGGCTCATGGAAACCACTTTACTGCGCCGGCGCGGAAATACTGCACGATTTCGGCACCGGCCCGGTCGTCGACAGTAACGGCCTGTTCCATGCAATCAAGAGCTACCGCGGCAAGATGACGATAGGCATTACGGCATGCCGGGAAATGATGCCGGACCCGGCCAACTATACGGATTGCCTGCGCGCGTCTTACGATGAGTTGCAGTCGGCATTGCTTGGCAAGGGTCGCAAGTCGGGCAAGAAGACCCGCCGCAAGACGGCCGGGACGCCGGCCCCCGGCGGCAAGCGCCACAGCCCGCGCAAGGCGGTCAAGTCCGCACCGGCAAAGGCGCGAACCAAGCCCAGGCGTACGCGGTCGAAACGCAGCAAACAGTAAATCTGACTGGGCATACGGAGGCCGGATCGGGCAGCATCACATGTGGTATCGAAACCTCACTCCCGAATCGATGCAGCTGCCGCATCCGAGGCTGTATCGCATCGAATGGCAACGTGCGTTGTTCGAGACATCGTTACTGGCGCATCCGGAGTCTCTGGCGTTGCTGGGGGCAGCTCCGTCGGGTGATGGGCATCCGGTGCTTGTAATTCCGGGTTTCACAGCGGGCGATCACTCGACCTGGATCCTTCGTTGCTGGCTGCGCCGGCTGGGCTATGCGGCCTTTGGTTGGCAACAGGGCATCAACTACGGCGTTCGTCGGGACCTCGTCGACGGCGCGACGAAGCAGATGCAACGTCTTGCCGAGGCCTGTGGCGGTAATATCAGTATCGTCGGCCATAGCCTTGGCGGTATTTATGCCCGCGAATTGGCAAAACGAGATCCGGAGCTGGTACGCCAGGTCATCTGCCTGGGCAGTCCGATCGGCGATCCGGAGGGAAAGCGGTCCCGCGTTTCAGGGCTATACGAGGCGTTCAACCCCGATCACGTCGACAAGCCACACCAGTTCGAACGAATGCACTGGTTTCTCGGCGATGCGCCGCCAGTCCCGATGACGGCGGTGTTCAGCCGCGGCGACGGCGTCGTTCATTGGCAGACGTGTATCCAGAAAGATGGCCATGAACGTTGTGAGAACATCGAAGTCTTCGGCAGCCATACCGGCCTGGCCGTCAATGCGTCCGTGCTGTACCTGATTGCGGATCGCCTGGCGCATCCGAACGGCCGGTGGCGGGCGTTCGTTCCGCCGCCTGCGGTACGCTGGCTGTATCCGGCTTGACGCTCATCGCCGCGCGTCGAACGCCCGGCGGAACTCGGAGGGCGTCGCGCCGGTCCAGCTCACGAAAGCCCTGGAAAACACGCCGGGCTCGGAATATCCGACTTCGTTTGCGATCGTTGCGATAGGCAGATTCGTCGTGATGAGCATTGTTTCGGCGAGTTGTCGCCGCAGTCTTTCCTTGATTGCGCGATAGGAGTCGCCTTCCGAAGCAAGCTGCTGGCGCAGGTTTCGCGGACTGACGGACAGTGCCTCTGCAACGACCTCTACGGGCGGAAACCGAATTTGCAGCTTGTACAATTCCGTCAGGGCACGCTCCACCTGCCGCGACATGCTGCTGTTCCAACCGGGCAATTCGAACCAGTCGGGGTACTGGTCGGGAAAGTCCTTGTTGTCGTATTCCGCGCTGGTGCGTATCACGGGTGTGTTCAGGTATTTTCGGTGAAAGTTCAGGCTATTCCATTCACAGCCGTATTCGATCGGGCACGCAAACAAAGAATCTTCCGCAGTCTGGCCGTCCGGCCGCAACGCAGCGAAGCAAACGCGCGTCAGGGGAATGCGTTTGCCGGCAAGCCAGCACAGGTAGCGATAGATCCAGCCCAGTCGGAAGTAGTGGAAATAGAAATCATTCTCGAGCCGGCCGGCCCGATAAGACCTGATGCCGTAAACGTACTCATTGCTGCGGTCGTTGATACTGAGCAGTCTTTCCTGATCGTTGCGAATAGCTTCCACGAAGTCGCACATGCCAGCGATCGCCGCGCCGAGCGATCCGAACTTCAGCGCTACTGCGCCGACTTCGATGTCCATGGCGAGTTTTGCACGGTCGTCGAGAAAACCCAGGTAGGCGTCATCGAGAGTCTCCCGAAGCGTGAGGAACAGACTGTTGGCCTGCTTACCCGAAAGACTGGCGTTCGGAGCGTCGAACAGACTCGAGGAGATTCCGGCGCGCGTCAGCAAGTCTCCCGCCGCGTAGCCGCGAAATTCGGCGGCACGCAACAAGCCCAACGCATAGTGCCCAGGCAAGGCAGCGCTTGCTCCAGGTCGTGTCGCGGGCGACCCTCGCGCCATCGCAGTAGGCACTCCCATCCTCACCGGCCGCAGATGGGTCAACATTAAGCAAAATCGACAGCAAAAGCGATGGCTTAATTGCCAAAAAAGTTGACATTTTTTTCCGGACGGCCAGGGGGCAGTTCAGTCAAGCCAACACAATGAAAACAGTAGCAAAATCGACGGTTGACGAAGCCTGTCTATTGCGTAATACTCACTCTGTATATAGTGAATCTTTTATAGAATATTTTGGGGGATGTGCCGATCATGCAGGTCGTCATTCACGGTAGGTTTAATGATGCGACCCTCGCGGCCTCGACGGATGGCCTTGTGTCAGCCGCAAGCGGTGGATGCAATCCACCCATTGCGCGTTCCGAAGCACAAGCCACATGTCCGTTCAGCCATTCGCTGAAATTCCACTAACGAACATGCCTGGAACATCTCGTCTTTCAATTTGCCCGGCCATTGGCGGCAATTCGCGGGCCAAGTATCGGCAGGAGGGGGAAGTCATGAAACGCAACGCTTTGTTGGCCGCATCGGCGGTCATGATGTTCAGCTTCATTAATCCATCCATGGCACAGGAAGCAAACGCTCAAATTGAAGGGAGCGATTCGTACGGTGTAATGGAGGAAATCATCGTAACGGCGACTCGACGGAGTATGAGGCTGCAGGATGTACCGTTGAGTATCAGCGCCTTTTCGCAGGAGCAGCTGACCGAAAAGGGCATCGTCGATTATCAGGGGTTGGCCTACAATACGCCAGGCACAGTCCTCAACAGAGCAAGCGCCAACTTCAACAACTTCTCCGTGCGGGGCATCGCGACGAACGGCTACAACGCGAACCTTCAGAGTACGGTGGCAATATATATCGACGAACTGCCGATCTCGTCAAATGGAAATTCGACAATCCTGGATCCGAACCTATTTGATGTAGAACGCATCGAATTTCTCCGCGGTCCCCAGGGCACGCTGTTTGGT
>JBAUVS010000534.1:0-3630 GCA_049583345.1 Woeseiaceae bacterium | reverse complement strand
AGCCGCAAGCTGGTCGCCCGTTACCGGGCGAGGCGCACGCTCCGCGCGGGCTCGCTGATCACCACCGTGTTCGGCGATTCGATCGCGCCGCGCGGCGGCAGCGTCTGGCTGGGCAGCCTGATCGAGGCCGTTGCGCCGTTCGGTATCAGCGAGCGCCTCGTACGCACGTCGGTGTACCGCCTGACCCAGGACGGCTGGCTGCAGTCGGCCCGCGTCGGCCGCCGCAGCTACTACAGTCTGACGGACGAGGGCCGCGAGCGTTTCGAGGCGGCCACGCACAAGATCTACGGTCCGCCCGTGACCGAGTGGGGGCATACCTGGCACGTGATCCTGCTGTCGGGACTCGACACGGCGACGCGCGAGCTCGTGCGCAAGGAACTCGGCTGGCTCGGCTTCGGAACGCTGTCGCCGAGCGTGCTCGCGCACCCGGTGCCGAACCGGGCCGATCTCGACACGACCCTCGGCCGACTCGGCGTCGCCGACACGGTCGTGGTGCTGTCCGCGCGCACGATACGCAACGAGGCGGCGATGCGCGCGCTCGTGCAGGCGAGCTGGAATCTCGGCGACATCGACCGCCGCTACGCGGAGTTCGTCGCGCGCTTCCGGCCGCTCATCGCCGCGCGCGGCAAGTCGACGCGGATCTCGGCACCGACGGCGTTCGCCGTGCGCACCTTACTGATCCAGGAATACCGCAAGGTGCTGTTGCGCGATCCGCAACTGCCGGCCGAATTGCTGCCGGCCGACTGGCACGGCGCTGCCGCGTACCAGTTATGCCGCAACCTGTACCGGGCGGTGTACGGACCGGCCGACGAGCACTTGTCTGACGTCATGGAAACCGCCGAGGGGCCGTTGCCGCCGGCGGCGGCGAGCTATTTCGCGCGCTTCGGCGGGCTATAGAGGCATTGTCATTGCGAGCCCGGAGGGCGAAGCAATCCAGTAAGCAATCGGGAGGAGTCGTGAACGAATGGGACAAGGCCCAGGCTCGGGCCGCAGACATGTACGCGAACGACGCCGCATCGAAGGCACTCGGCATCGAGGTCGAGGTCGTCGCCGCCGGTTCGGTCGTCGCCACGATGCACGTCCGCGACGACATGGTGAACGGCTTCGGCATCTGCCACGGCGGGCTGGTGTTCGCGCTCGCCGACACGGCCTTCGCGTTCGCCTGCAACGCGTACGACGAGACCTGCGTCGCCGCCGCGGCGAACATCGACTTCCTGCAGCCCGTGAAAACGGGCGAAGTGCTGCGCGCCGAGGCGCGCGAGGATCGGCGGGACGGCCGCAACGGGTTCTATACCGTCGAGGTGTGCAACGGGGACGGGGCCCTGGTGGCGCTGTTCCGGGGCCGCAGTAAAGCGATACAGAATTCCTTGAAAGATCAAAAATAATGTGACAGATTGGGGGAGGGTCTTGCAGGAGCGCCGCTTGCCGGCGCGACCGTCGCGGTGACAAGCACCGCTTCCTACAGGGTCTATTGGAGTCGTCAAGCATGTACACACAGGGCCTCGACCAGAAGGACGGCAAACGCGACGACGCCGAGTCGCCGCAGCGGCTGGCGGCGTTCCAGGCGCGCGTCGATGCCGAGGAGAAGATCGAGGCCAAGGACTGGATGCCGGAGGCCTACCGGCGCACGCTGGTCCGCCAGATCTCGCAACACGCGCATTCCGAGATCATCGGCATGCAACCCGAGGGCAACTGGCTGACGCGGGCGCCGACCCTCAAGCGCAAGGCGATCCTGCTCGCCAAGGTCCAGGACGAGGCGGGCCACGGCCTGTACCTGTACGGCGCGGCGGAGACGCTCGGCGTCTCGCGCGAGTCGATGGTCGGCGATCTCCTGTCCGGCAAGGCCAAGTACTCCAGCATCTTCAACTACCCGACGCTGAGCTGGGCCGACATCGGCGCGATCGGCTGGCTGGTCGACGGCGCCGCGATCATGAACCAGATCCCGCTGTGCCGTTGTTCCTACGGACCGTATTCGCGCGCGATGATCCGCGTCTGCAAGGAAGAGAGTTTCCACCAGCGGCAGGGCTTCGACATACTCGTTGCGCTCAGCCGCGGCACGGAGGCGCAGAAGGCGATGGCACAGGACGCCCTCGACCGCTGGTGGTGGCCGTCGCTGATGATGTTCGGGCCGTCCGACACGGAGTCGAAACACTCGGCCCAATCGATGGCCTGGAAGATCAAGCGCTTCTCGAACGACGAGCTCCGGCAGAAGTTCATCGACGTCACCGTGCCGCAGGCCGAGTTCCTGGGGCTGAAGGTGCCGGACGACGAACTCGAGTACGACGCCGCGACCGGGCACTACCGCCACGGCGACATCGACTGGGACGAGTTCATGGCCGTGCTCGCCGGCGACGGTCCCTGCAACCGCGAGCGCATGGCGAAGCGCCGCAAGGCACACGACGACGGCGCCTGGGTACGCGAGGCCGCGCAAGCCTATGCGCGCAAACACGCGGCAAGGGCCGCGTAAATGGAAACTGTAGGAGCGCTGCTTGCCAGCGCGACTTACGCCGCGACTGTCGCGCTGCAAGCAGCGCTCCTACAGACGAAACACGTGGAGAGCATGTGATGAACAACACCGAATGGCCGCTCTACGAGGTCTTCATCCGCAGCAAGGCGGGCCTCAGCCACCGCCACGCCGGCAGCCTGCACGCCGCGGACGACCGCATGGCGCTGGACGCGGCGCGCGACACCTATACCCGGCGCGCCGAAGGGGTCAGCATCTGGGTCGTGCGCTCGAGCAGCATCGTCGCGTCGGACCCGGCGGAGAACGCCGCCTTCTTCGAGCCGGCCGAGGACAAGGTCTACCGGCATCCGACCTTCTACGAGATCCCGGACGGCGTGGAGAACCTGTGAACCGCGACGAGGCACTGCTGGCGTACATATCCCGGCTCGGCGACAACGCGCTGGTCATCGGCCAGCGCATGATCGAACTCGTCGCCGCCTGCCCGGAACTCGAGGAAGAACTCGCCAACGCGAACTGCGCGCTGGATTACATCGGCCAGGCGCGCATGTTCTACAGCTATGCAGCCGAACTGGAACGCGCCGGTCGTGACGAGGACGCCTTCGCGTTCCTGCGCGCCGAGCACGAGTTCCGAAACGTATTGCTGCTCGAACAGCCGAACGGCCACTTCGGCGATTCGATCGCCCGGCTCGTGCTGTACGAGGTGTTCTACCACATGCTGCTCGAGGCGCTCGCGCAGTGCAGTGACGAGCGCCTCGCGGCGATCGCGGCGCGCGCGGCGAAGGAGGTCCGCTACCACCTGCGACACAACGCCGAGTGGCTGCTGCGCCTCGGCGATGGCACGGACGAGAGTCATCGCCGCGTGCAGGACTCGCTCGACAAGCTGTGGCGATTCACCGGCGAGCTGTTCGCCGAAGACGAAATCGACCGCACGGCCGCGGCCGAATTCGGCGCCCCCGACCTCGCGGCGCTCGCGGCGCGCTGGAAGCAGGAGCTTGGGGCGCTGCTCGAGCAGGCGACACTCAGGATGCCGAAGGACCAGGGCATGGTGGCGGGCGGCAAGGCCGGCCGGCACACGGAACATTTCGGCTACCTGCTTGCCGAGATGCAGTTCCTGCAGCGCAGCTTCCCGGGAGCGCAATGGTGACGGCAACCCCGACGCGAGACGA
>JBAUVS010000533.1:0-4030 GCA_049583345.1 Woeseiaceae bacterium | reverse complement strand
AGGCAGCCGCGGCGCGCGTCCTCGACCGGGCGGGATTCGAGGTCGTCGCCGCTGCCGGCGAGCGCTGCTGCGGTGCGCTCGTCCATCACATGGGACGGGAGGCCGAAGCGCTGGCCGCCGCCCGGCGCAACGTCGACGCGTGGTCGCGGCTGATCGATTCCGGCGGTCTCGACGCCATCGTCGTCACGGCATCCGGCTGCGGCACGACGGTCAAGGACTACGGATTCATGCTCCGCGACAATCCGGACTACGCCCGCAAGGCGGCGCGCGTGTCCGAGCTCGCCGTCGACGTCAGCGAATTCCTGGCGCGTCAGGAGCTGCCGCCCGGCGACGGGCGCGGCGTGAGCGTCGCCTATCATTCCGCATGCTCCCTGCAGCACGGCCAGAAAGTCACCGCGGCGCCGCAGCGCTTGCTGGCGGCGGCCGGCTACGAGGTTCGTATCGCGGACGAGTCACATCTTTGCTGCGGCTCCGCGGGCGTCTACAACCTGCTGCAAGCCGACATCGCTTCCCGCCTCGGCGACCGCAAGGCGGAGCACCTGGGCCGGCTCGGCGCCGACGTCATCGCGACCGGCAATATCGGCTGCGCCACCCAGATTGCCGCGCGCCTCGATACGCCCGTCGTACACACGATCGAACTGCTGGACTGGGCGTCCGGCGGCCCGACGCCGCCGGCAATCGAGCGGACAGGCATTCCGCGCCGGTGACGCCGGATGCCGGGACCGTGGCTTCGCCAGACACTCTTATATATATGCCGTCATGCAGGGGTAACGACACCATGAGAATCTCGAGGCCTGAAACCTTCCCACACGTCCGGATGGTCTGGGCGTGCGCCGCCGCTCTCGCGGTCCTCGGCTGGACACCGGCGTTTGCCGCTCCTGTCAGCGTGGCCAGGTATCGCGTATTCGAGGCCCGGGTAATCAACACGGGCGATTACCGGAACAAGTTCGCAGACGTCGAGTTGCTGGTCGACTACACGGCGCCATCCGGGAAGAAATGGTCGTTTCGGGGCTTCTTCGACGGTGACGGCGAGGGTGGCGGCGACAAGTCGACGGGTGACGTCTGGAAGCTGCGCTTCCTGCCGGACGAGGCCGGCACCTGGCGCTACGCCTGGCACTGGACCGATGGCACCCCCGGCGGCGAGGGCGCGTTCGAGGTCACGGAGCAGGGTGCGGGCAAGGGCGTCATCCAGGCCTACCGCGGCAATCCGCACTGGTTCGCATACAACGGCACCGATCCGGTCTGGCTGAAGTCCTACTACGAGACGGGCCACGGCGGCATCGCCCAGAACTTCGACTGGATGACCGACAACGTTTTCCAGCCGCTGATCGATCATGGCTACAACCACCTGCAGGTGAACTGGCTGATGTCGCTGTGCTGCTACAAGCAGTATTACCTCGACGGGCCGCCTCCCTCGACGCTGGATCTCGACCTCTACCAGGACGGCAAGGCATCGAGCACGATGAACCTGAACGTGTGGCGGTTGATGGAACGGCGTATGGCCTGGCTCAACGATCGCGACGTCGGCGTACACATGTTCCTGGGCTTCGACGGCAGCAAGAACGGCGGCCCGCGATGGGAGGACCTGAACGATGCCGAGAAGGACTTCTACGTAAGATATTCCGTCGCACGACTGGCGCCGTTCGCCAACCTCGCCGGCTGGAATTTTGTCTGGGAGGTCGACGGCGGCCGCGAGTCGCACGAACTCGGCCTCGCCCGGTTGCTTGCGAAATACGACATCTTCGATCACCTGCGCACCTACGAGGACGAGATGCCCCGCGAGAATCACTTCGACGAGGACGCCTACACCTTCGCGGCGGTCGAGAATCACGAGATCGTCGCGCCGCAAAAGTCGCTGGAACGCTACAACTATTTGCGTACCGCATGGACGCACTACATGGCGAGCCTGCTCGGCTACCGGGGCAAGCCGGTCTACATGACGGAGGGTAATGCGCTCTGGCGGCGCTACTGGTTCAAGCGCTCGGGGGCGACGCAGGACGACCTGCGGCAATCGGCCTGGGCAACCGCGATGGCCGGCGCCTCGTTCAACTGGAACGGCCATTCCTCGGAATACGAACTCCGCGCCCACGGCCCGGACGGTCTGCCGTTCAGCGAGGACAACGCCTTCCGCGCGTCGGAACGCTACGTCGAGATCCTGACCCGCGTCATGAACGACCAAGTCGAGTTCTACAAGCTGACGCCGCAGAGCGACGAACTGACCGGGCACGATCCGTTCCGCGTCTTCGCGCTGGTGGAGAAAGGCCGCCAGTACCTCGTTTTCTCGATGCACGGCGAGCCCTTCTCGCTGTTCCTCGGCAAGGGCGAGTATTCCGACAATGTGTGGATCGACGCGAAGACCGGCGAACAGCGGGCGCTGCCCGCCGTCACCGGGCACGGGGCGCTGGAGATCGACGCCGACGACCCCGGCGATCGGGAAGGCTGGCCGCGGCCGGTCCGGTTCGACCCGCCCGGTAGCGATACCGACTGGATCCTCGTGCTGCGGCGACACGATGTGAAGCCGCAATTCGCGCGGCCATGAGGGCCCCTTCCCGGGCGGCGCTGCTCCTCGTCGCCTGGCTGTGCGTCCAGTCGGCGCCGGCGCACGCCGCGGAGTCGGTCGAGCAGTGGGGATTGTTCGAAGTCGTGCTTGCCGGGCCGTCCGGCGGCAATCCCTTCCTCGAGGTCCGGGTATCCGCCGTATTCAGCCGGGACGATGACTCGGTTACCGTGCCCGGTTTCTACGACGGCGATGGCATCTACCGCGTGCGATTCATGCCGACGGCCGCCGGCGAATGGCATTACGTGACGCGCAGCAACCGCGCTTCGTTGTCCGGCCATGAGGGATCGGTGCTCGTCGTACCGCCCGGCCCGGACAATCACGGCCCGGTGCGCGTGCACAATACCTATCATTTTGCGTATGCGGACGGCACGCCGTTTCGCCCGCTGGGCACGACGGCCTACACCTGGACGCATCGCACGGAGGAACTCGAGGAGCAGACGCTGCGCACGCTCGCGCACTCGCCCTTCAACAAGATCCGCATGGCCGTGCTGCCGCAGGATTTCGGCATCGAGTTCACGCCGCCGCCGCGGTTCCCCTTCGAGGGTACTCCGCCCCGAGACTGGGATACGACCCGTTTCAACCCAGATTTCTTCCGGCACCTCGAACTGCGGGTCCGCCAGCTGCGGGACATCGGCGTCGAAGCCGACCTTATCCTGTTTCATCCCTACGGCAAGACCTGGAACTTCCATGCGCTGGATGACGAGACCGACGACCGCTATGTCCGTTACGTCGTTGCCCGGCTGGCGGCGTATCGGAATGTCTGGTGGTCCCTCGCCAACGAGTTCGACTACATCCCGACCAAGGACGAGGCCGACTGGGACCGCCTGTTCCAGGTCGTGCAGCATGCGGACCCCTTCGAGCACCTGCGGTCGATCCACAACGGCAGTCGAGTCTACGACCATACCAGGCCGTGGGTGACACACGTCAGCATGCAGAACGGTCCCGCCGTCGAAGAGCCCGGCCGTGCACAGCAGTTACGCCCGGTCTACGAGAAGCCCGTCATCATCGACGAGGCACGCTACGAGGGCGACTTCATGCGCTGGGCGAACCTGAGCGGCGAGGAGATGGTGCACCGCTTCTGGGCCGGTACGGTCGCCGGGATCTACGTCGGTCACGGCGAGTACTTCATCGACCCGCAAGACCGGACCTGGCTCGGGGTGGGCGGCACCCTCAGGGGCGAGAGCCCGCCACGACTCGCATTCCTGCGCCAGGTGCTGGAGGACGCGCCCGCCGCCGGTATCGACCCGATCGACCGCTGGGAATATGCCAACGTCGGCGGCCAGCCCGGCGAGTATTACCTGATCTACTTCGGGCGCGAGACACCGGGAGAGTGGACGTTCCGCCTGCCGTACTACCAGCTCACCGACGGCATGGAATTCAAGGTCGAGATCCTGGATACCTGGAACATGACCGTGACGCCCGTCGACGGTCTGTTCGTCACGAAAATGCGGCCGCCGTACGACTTCAGGC
>JBAUVS010000532.1:0-3005 GCA_049583345.1 Woeseiaceae bacterium | reverse complement strand
AGGGTCGTCTGGCTGATGGTCCCGGCCGGCGATGCGACCGAGGATCTGGTGCAGGCGCTGGCGCATCGTCTGGCGGCCGGCGACGTGCTCGTCGACGGCGGCAACAGCTGGTACCGGGACTCGGTCCGGCGCGGCAGGGCGCTGGAAAACCGCGGCATCGACTTCGTCGACGCCGGCGTCTCCGGCGGTATCTGGGGGCTAGACAACGGCTACGCGCTGATGATCGGCGGAGCGGATGCGGCCATCGCGCGGCTGCGGCCCGTAATCGAGGCGCTGGCGCCGGCCCCGGATCTCGGCTGGATCCACACCGGGCCGACCGGCAGCGGCCACTTCGTGAAGATGGTGCACAACGGCATTGAATACGGCCTCATGCAGGCCTACGCCGAGGGCTTTGCGCTGATGCGTGCCCGCGAGGACTGGGCACTGGATCTCGCCGGCATCGCCGAGGCGTGGCGGCACGGCAGCGTCGTCCGCAGCTGGCTGCTCGATCTCACCGCGGGCTTCCTGGCCGGTGACCAGGCACTCGATGGCGTGGAGCCGGTGGTCGCGGATTCCGGGGAGGGCCGCTGGACGGCGCTCGAGGCGATCGATCTCGGCGTGCCGGCGCCCGTCATCCAGACGGCGCTCGCGGCCCGTTTCGCCAGCCAGGGCGGCGCCGACTACGAGGCGAAACTGCTGGCGATGATGCGGCGCGCCTTCGGCGGCCATGGGGTGCAGGAAGCGCACCCGAAATGAAAAAGGCACCGCCAATGGCGGTGCCTTCGTTCTTCGAACTGTTTGGGATCGAAGCCTTACAGCAGAACGATGTTCTCGGCCTGCGGACCTTTCTGGCCCGCCGTCACGGTGAACTCGACCTTCTGGCCTTCGGCCAGGGTCTTGAAACCGTCAGCCTTGATGGCGCTGTAATGAGCAAACACGTCGGGACCCGACTCCTGCTCGATGAAACCGAAGCCTTTCGCTTCGTTGAACCACTTGACGGTTCCCTTGGTAGTCGACATTGAAGTCTCCTGCTTGTAACACACGAAAAATACCCCGTCGCCGGGGCGGTCTGGCTGTCAAGTGCGGCAGTTACTTATGGAAGACAGGACGAGAGACTACGGAAGGAACTTCAGGAGTGACTTCGAAATGTGGTACATAATCCAGCGCGTACTTTCTAGCTGCGCGGAGTATAGGGCCTTTCCTACCGGAGTCAAGGACTTGTAGGGTATATCCGCCTAACCGCCGGAGATCGCCCCGACGATCATGAACGGCCGCCGTCCGGCGGCGATCGCCTCGGGCAATTCCGCATCCGGCGGGTCGTGCGAAACGTCCTCGCCGTCGGCGAAGAAGCGCACCCGCGGCCGCCGTTTCAGGGTGACATGCTCCCGGACGGTGCCGCGCAGCATCGGGTAGCGCGCCTCCAGGGCATCGAGGACGGTCCGCTGCGTAACCGGCCCTTCGACCTCGACCGTCACCTCGGCATCGCTGTTCGCGAGCGTCTGCAGGTGGTAAGGCAGGACGACGCGGATCATCGAATCGTCTGGGCTTCCACCGACAGTACCGGCGGCAGGTCACGCACGATCGGCGCCCAGCTGTCGCCGCTGTCGTTCGACCCGTACACCTGGCCGCCCGTGGTGCCGAAATAGATGCCGCAGGGGTCCGCGGTGTCCACTGCCATCGCATCGCGCAACACGTTGACGTAGCAGTTCTCCTGCGGCAGGCCGTTCGTGAGCGCCTCCCAGTCCTCGCCGCCCGTGCGGCTGCGATAGACACGCAGCTTGCCGTCGGGCGGATAGTGCAGGGAGTCGCTCAGGATCGGCACGACGTAGATCGTCTCCGGCTCGTGCGCATGCACGGCGATCGGGAAACCGAAATCGGACGGCAGGTTGCCGCTGACCTCGCGCCAGGAATCGCCGCCGTCGTCGGAGCGCATGATGTCCCAGTGTTTCTGCATGAACAGCGTGTTCGGATTCGAGGGATGGATCGCGATACGGTGCACGCAGTGCCCGACCTCGGCCTCCGGTTCCGGCATGAAGTTCGATTTCAGACCCCTGTTGATCGGCTTCCAGGTCTCACCCGCATCGTCCGAACGGAACGTACCGGCCGCCGAGATCGCGACGTAAATGCGATTTTTGTTCAGGGGATCGAGGACGATCGTATGCAGGCACATGCCGCCGGCGCCCGGCATCCAGCCGGGTCCGGACGCGTGGCCGCGCAACCCGGACATCTCCTGCCAGCTCGCGCCGCCGTTGGTCGTCCTGAACAGTGCCGCGTCTTCGACGCCGGCATAACAGGTGTCCGGATCGTCGAGCGAGGGCTCCAGGTGCCATACGCGCGCGAACTCCCAGGGATGCTGGGTGCCGTCGTACCACTGGTGGGTGGTCAGCGGCTTGCCGGTCTCCTCCGATGTGTCGTACACGAACAGGTTGCTCTCGCCCTGCGGCATGCCGTTGTGGGTCGCCGGCTCCGAAGCGCCGCCGGAGCCGGGCAGAGACCAGGTCTTGCCGCCATCGTCGGAGCGCTGGATGATCTGGCCGAACCAGCTCGAAGTCTGGGAGGCGAAGATGCGGTCGGGGTCCACCGGCGAGCCTTTCAGATGATAGATCTCCCAGCCGGCGAAATGCGGCCCTTCGACCGACCACTTCTTGCGCTTGCCGTCGGAGGTGAGGATGAAGGCGCCCTTGCGGGTGCCGACGAGGATGCGGATGGCGGTCACGATGGGTTCCCCTGTATGGATTCTGCGATCTTGCCTCGGTCCTGCTGCCTATTGTCGTACAGGCTGCCGCGGATTCGACAGTCCTTTCGGTAATATTGCACCGCGGCGTCAGCCTCCAACGTACTTCGAATAGATGCCGCGCGCCACGGCGGGCTCGTCCGTGCCCTTGACGATCGCGCGCCCGTCAGGGAACAGCGTAATCTCGTAGTCCGTCGCATTGTCGCTGAGCCGTGCCTGCAGCATGAATTCGTTGACGGAGACGTCGCCGTGCGCCGCAAGGCGTGCCGCGACGGCCGGGAGGTCGACGCCG
>JBAUVS010000531.1:0-3214 GCA_049583345.1 Woeseiaceae bacterium | reverse complement strand
CCGGTCGGCTCGCCGCGCGAACTGCTCAGCCTGGGCAGCGCATGGAAGGCCCTGTACAGATAGGACGATCCGTCGACGAGTACGAGATCAACGTCAGGCATGGCAGCCGGCTTACTGCGAGTCGGCGTCCTTGTCCTTGTCCTTGTTCTTGTCGTCCTCGGCTTTCTGCTGATCCTGCCCGGACTGCTCGGGCGGCGGGTGGATCGTGCTCGGGTTGCCCGGGATGTACAGTGGACCGCTCTGGCCGCAACCGGCCAGGAAGAGTGTCAGCAGGATGCCGGCTGGCAGCAGTGTCGGTTTCATCGCTATGGACCGGTTCGGAGGATGCATCGATTATAGGGTGAGCGCGCTCACTTTGAATAGCGTTCCGCGATGCGCCGATAGGCCTCGCGGAACGGGATGCCTTCCTCGCGCACCAGTCGATACGCTTCGCCGGTCGCGAAGATGCCGGCGTCGGGTCGGATGTTCTCGGGACGGAAGCTCACACCGTCGAGTACCGCGGCGGCGATATCGACGCTGTCGAGCGCGAGGTCGATCGCGCGGAACAGCGGGCACTTCAGGCGTTGCAGGTCCCGCTGGTAGCCCGACGGCAGCTTTGCGGTGATCATCAGCACTTCGTCGAGGCACGCCTGCGCCGTGCTGGAGGCGGCACGTAACAATTCGAGCACGTCCGGATTGCGCTTCTGCGGCATGATCGACGAACCGGTCGTCACATCGGCGGCCAGCGTGATGTAGGCGAACTCCTGCGTATAGAACAGGAGCAGGTCGCCGGCCATGCGGCCGATATCCGAGAGCAGCAAGGCGATCTCGAACAGCAGCGTGGCCTCGGCCTTGCCGCGCGAGAGCTGGACCGCGGTGACCGGTTCCTGCGTTTCGTCGAAGCCGAGTTTCGCGCGGGTCGACTCGCGGTCGAGCGGCAGGCCGGGCGTCCCGTAGCCCGCGGCACTGCCGAGAGGATTGCGATTGATGCGCCGCTTCGAGGCTTCGAGGCCGGCCCCGGCATCCGCGAACGCGTCGTCGTAGCCGCCGCACCAGAGCGGTACCGAAGACGGCATTGCCTGCTGCATGTGGGTGTAACCGGGCAACTCGACTTCCCGATGGCGCTCGGCGAGCGATGCGAGCGACCCGCGCAAGGCGGCGACACGCCCGCCAAGGTCTGCGGCGGCATCGCGCAGGTACAGTCGCAGCGCGGTCAATACCTGGTCGTTGCGCGACCGGCCGAGGTGCAGTCTTGCGCCGGCCTCGCCGATCGCTGCCGTGAGCCGGGTCTCGAGCGCCGTGTGCACGTCCTCGTCGTCGAGCTCGATGTGCCAGTGACCGGCGGTGAAGCCGGCCTCGAGTGCCTGCAGTCCGTTGACGATCGCCGCGCAGTCTTCGGCCGATAACAGCCCGGTCTCCGCGAGCATCTCGGCATGCGCGATCGAAGCCGCTACGTCGTAAGGCACGAGTCGGGCGTCGAGCGCGTGGTCCTCCCCGGCGGTGTAGCGCAGCACGCGCGCATCGAGCGGCAGGCCCTTGTCCCAGAGCCGCGTCACGGCGGACTCCCGGCCTGCTCGGCGGGTGTGAGCGCGGCGATGTCGTTGACGACGAGCGTGCCGGTCCCCTCGTTGGTGAACACCTCGAGCAACAGGCTGTCCGGCAGCTTGTGCGAGATCACGTGCACACGGCTGACGCCGTTCGCCAGCGCGGCGTCGATTGCGGCGGCCTTGGGCAGCATGCCGTCGGCGAGCTTTCCCGCGTCGCGGAGCGCGTCGAGTTGCGCGCGATCGATGTAGCTGATCAGCGATTGCGGGTCACCGGCATCCTCGAGGATGCCGGCCGCGCCGGTCATCAGGATCAGTTTCTCGGCACCGAGTTCGGCGGCGATCGCGGCGGCGACGGTATCCGCATTGATGTTCAGCAGCGTGCCCGCCTCGTCGCAGGACAGTGGGCTCACGACCGGCATCAGTCCGTTGTCGAGCTGTTTCCTCAAGATATCGGCCTCGACCGCGTCGATGTCGCCGACGAAGCCGTAGTCGACCGGACTCGCTCCTTCGCGCGCCACGGGCGGCCGGCGATGGGCGCGGATCAGGCCGGCATCCACACCGCTGATGCCGACGGCCGGTATCTGCAGGTCCCGGCAGGCCGCAAGGACGCGCGTGTTGATCTGCCCGTTCAGTACCATCGTCGCGACGTCCAGCGAGGCCCCGTCGGTCACGCGGCGCCCCTCGACGAAGGTCGTGTCGAGACCCAGCGCGGTGGCGAGCTTCGTCGACTGCAGCCCGCCGCCGTGTATCAGCACGACACGGATACCCACCTGGTGCAGTATCCCGACCTGTTCCATCAACGCCCTTGTGGCCGCTGTGTCGACGAAAATCTCGCCGCCGGCCTTGAGCACGAACACCTTGCCCTTGAAAAGACGGATATACGGCGCCGCGTGCTTCAGCGCGGAGACGACGATCGCCCGGTCCCTCGGCGCGGTCATCTCGCACCGCCGAGCATCTGATGCAGGACGGCCATCTGCGCGAGCATGCGGTTGCGTGCCTCGTGGATAACGACGCTGCGCGGCCCATCGAGCACCGCTTCGCTGACCACGACGCCGCGACGTACCGGCAGGCAATGCATGAAACGGCAGTCGTCCCTGGCGTTCGCGAACCAGGGTTCGTCCACGCACCAGTCGACGAGCTCGTTGCGCAACTTCTGGTCGCCGAGCCGGTCGCCATAGTGCCGCGTAGAGGACCAGGATTTCGCGTAGATGACATGCGCACCCTCCATCGCCTGCGCGCGGTCATCGGTCTCGCGGACCGAGCCGCCGTTGGCTGCTGCCGCCTCGCGCGCCCTGGCCATCAGCGGCTCCGGGAGTTCGAAACCGGCGGGCCTGAGCACCGTGACGTCCATGCCGCGGCGGGCCGCGGTATACAGGGTCGAGGCCGGCACGGCGAGCGGCAGGGCCTTCGGATGGTAGGCCCAGGACAGGACGAAGCGGCCGCCGGCCGCGGGTATCCCGAGGTCGTCGAGTGTCTTCCAGTCGGCGAGATTCTGGCAGGGATGATTCATCGCCGATTCCATGTTGATGTACGGCGTATCGATGAGGGACGTGAGTGCCGCGAATTCCGTCTCGGCCATGTCGTGCTCGAGGTTGCGGCGTTCGGCGAACGCGCGGATGCCGATCGCATCGCCGTAGGATGCGATCACCGGCACCGCCTCGCGGATGTGTTCGGCCGCCTCGCCGTCC
>JBAUVS010000530.1:0-2366 GCA_049583345.1 Woeseiaceae bacterium | reverse complement strand
CCCTCAGGTAAAATTCACAAGCTATGCCCACCAACGTCTCACCCGAGTACAAGAAAGCTGAAGAGGCGTATCGCAAAGCGCGTGAGCCCGGGGATCGGCTGGATTGCCTGCGGGAGATGTTGCGGACCATCCCCAAACACAAGGGTACGGATCACCTCCAGGCGGACATCAAGACCCGCATCAAGGAACTGACCGAGGAGCTTGCGGGGCCCAGGAAAGGCGGCCGCCGCAGCGGCCCTGCCCTTGTCGTACGCCCGGCAGGTGCCGCGCAACTGTGCCTCATCGGTCCGCCCAATTCCGGCAAATCCACTCTGCACGCGCGCCTGACCGGGTCGCACAGCGATACCGGACCATACCCCTACACCACGCATCTGCCGGTGCCCGGCATGTTTCCGTTTGAGGACGTCCACTTTCAGCTGGTGGATCTGCCGCCGGTATCGAGTGGCTACATGGAGCCGTGGCTGTACAACGCACTCCAGCCCGCCGATGGCGCCTTGCTGATAGTAGACGCCAGCGAGCCCGAATGCCTGGAACAGATTCCCGTGATTCTCGAGCAACTGGCGGAAAAGAACGTGTTCCTTACAGCCGCATGGCCGGGTCTGGAACAGGCGGCATCGCAGGAACCGGCCGAGACCGAAGACCCCTTTCGACTCGACCTTGCCACCGTATTGATCGCCAACAAGAGCGACCTCGATCCCGATCCCGGGGAAGTCGAGATCCTCGAAGAGCTGCTGGGATTACGGTGTCCCGCCCTGACGATGTCGGCGCAGACCGGGGACGGCCTGGATAAGCTCGGACCGCTCCTGTTTCGCGCGCTCGAAATCGTCCGCGTCTACACCAAGACGCCGGGCAATCCGGCGGACAACGAAAAACCTTTCACCGTGCGGCGCGGCGCCACCGTCGGCGACGTCGCGCGGCTGGTCCACAAGGACATTGCTCGAAACCTGAAGTTCGCGCGCATGTGGGGTGCCGGGGTATTCGACGGTCAGCAGGTCGGCCCCGAGCACCTCGTCTCCGACGGAGACCTCGTCGAACTGCATACCTAGGCCGGCGTCTGCCATTGACGCCCGGCATCCGGCTATGTTCACGTAGTGTCCTGATGAGTTCCCGGCCGCACTACTTTGCCAGCGACAATGCCGCGCCCATCCACCCGCGTGTACTCGCCGCCATCGAAGAGGCGAACTCCGGCCACGCGGTCGCGTACGGCGACGACGACTGGACTGCACGAGCCGTCGGCGCGCTGCAATCGCACTTCGGCACCGGGATCGAAGTCGCCTTCGTGTTCGGCGGCACAGGGGCGAATGTCGTCGGGCTCGCAACGCTGCTTCGACGCCAGGATGCCATCGTCTGCGCCGACACGGCGCACCTCTGGCGCGATGAGTGCGCGGCGCCAGAACGCTGGCTCGGCACCAAACTCGTGCCGCTCCCCGCATCGAACGGCAAGCTTCACCCGGCACTAGTGGAGCCGCTGCTGAGAGACGACGGCATGGTGCATCGTGCCCAACCGCACGTCGTGTCGATCACACAGGCCACCGAACTCGGCACCGTGTATACGCGTGATGAACTCCTGGCGCTCGGCGATTTCTGCCACCAGCATGGCCTCCTCCTGCACATGGACGGCGCCAGGCTCGCGAATGCCGCCGCACACCTCGGGGCGACGCTTGCCGAAATCACTGTCGACTGCGGCGTGGACGTGTTGTCCTTCGGCGGCACCAAGAACGGACTGTTGCTGGGCGAGGCCGTCATCGCCTTCGGCGACGCCGCCGGCCGCATGCTGCCGTGGATGCAGAAACAGGCTGGCCAGTTGCCGTCCAAGAATCGGTACATCGCCGCGCAGTTCGAGGCGTTACTGACCGACGATCTGTGGCTGCACAATGCACGGCATGCGAACGATGCGGCCTCGCGTCTCGCCGAGGCCATCGGCTCGCTCGGGGAACTCGAGATCGTCCAGCCCGTCGAGTCGAACGCCGTGTTCCTGCGCGTACCCGAACGCTACGTCTCGCCGCTGCAGGAGCGGTTCCGCATCCCGGTCTGGGGGCACGACGGTCCCGTCGTGCGCATCATGACCTCGTTCGACACCACGGACGCCGACGTCGACGGTCTCGCATCGGCACTTGCGGAGGGCCTGCCGTGAGCGCGCCGACAGCCGGCGTGGTCGACCTGTTGCGGCAACTGGTCGCCTTCGACACGACGTCGTCGCGCTCGAACCTCGAGCTGATCGACTTCGTCCGCGAATACCTCGCCGGTTTCGGCATCGAATCGCGCCTGAGCCGGGATGCGAGCGGCGCAAAGGCCAACCTGTGGGCCACGGCCGGCCCGGCGGGCGAGCCAGGCATCGTGCTGTCCGGACACACGGACGTCGTGCC
>JBAUVS010000529.1:0-5913 GCA_049583345.1 Woeseiaceae bacterium | reverse complement strand
CGCCGGGCCCCTGTACGCGTTCTGGGACGCCGTGTTCCACGTCATGATGCGCATGACCGAGTGGATCATGAAGTTCGCGCCGATCGGCGTGTGCGGACTCGTCGCCGGCGTGATCGCGAAGGCGGGTTACCGGGCGACCGGGCCGCTGGCCGTGTTCGCGCTGGTCGTGCTCGCCGCGCTCGTGATCCACGCCTTCGTCACGCTGCCGCTGCTGTTGCGCTTCGTCGGCCGCGTGCGGCCGTACCGGACGATGCGCGGACTCGCGCAGGCGATGCTGACCGCGTTCTCGACCGCGTCGTCGTCGGCGACACTGCCGGTAACGATGGAGTGCGTGGAGGAAAACGTCGGCGTCTCGAACAAGGTGTCGAGTTTCGTGCTGCCGCTCGGCGCCACCGTGAACATGAACGGCACGGCGCTGTACGAGTGCGCGGCGGCGATCTTCATCGCCCAGGCCTACGGCGTGGACCTGAGCTTCGCCACGCAGTTCGCGATCGTCTCCATCGCGTTGCTGACCTCGGTCGGCGTGGCGGGCGTGCCGTCGGCCTCGCTGGTCGCCATCGCGATCATCCTCAACGCGGTGGGCCTGCCGCTGGAGGCGCTCGGCGTGCTGCTGGTGTTCGACCGCGTGCTGGACATGGCCCGCACCAGCGTCAACATCTGGGGCGATGCCGCCTGCGCAACCATCGTCGCACGCCTGGACGGGGAAGAAACCAACGTCGCGCTGAAATGACGCTGTCATAGCCGGGAGCGCAGCGCCAAGACGAGTCGGGATCCAGCGGCCGTCATTGCGAGAAGCGCAGCGCCGAGACGAGTCGGGATCCAGGGGCCGTCATTGCGAGGAGCGCAGCGCCGAAGCAATCCAGGGATTGACTCAACTGGCGATGGAATCTGAATTGTCATTGCGAGGAGCGCAGCGACGAAGCAATCCAGGATACTCAGCGGCAGATATCGTCGTAGAGGTCTTTCCAACGGGGATTCCGATCTTCGATCAGGCGTAACTTTCTCCGCCGCGACCCAGCCTTTATCTGTTTTTCCCTGGCGATCGCCACGTACATGTTGTCGCACATTTCGAAGTAGACGAGCTTCTTCAGTCCGTATTTCGAACTGAAACCCGCGACGACATCGTTCCTGTGCTGCCAAACGCGCTTGATCAGGTTACTGGTGACGCCCGTATACAGAGTGCCATTACGCTTGTTGGTCAAGATATAGACGGCGGGCTGTCGGCACATCCTGCGCGCAAGCATGCCTCGTTCCCACGGGTCTGACTGCACCGGAATCGGTGGTTTCCGTCGAAATTCTGGATTGCTTCGCCCTGCGGGCTCGCAATGACAGTGGCTGGGTCAATGCCAGGAGCGCGGTGCCGTAGCGATGCGGGGGCCAGGGGCCGTCATTACGAGGAGCGCGGCGCCGAGGCGGTGTGAGGGCCAGGGGCCGTCATTACGAGGAGCGCAGCGCCGCAGCGGTGTGGGGGCCAGGGGCCGTCATTACGAGGAGCACGGCGCCGAGGCGGTGCGGGGGCCAGGGGTCGTCATTGCGAGGAGCGCGGCGCCGAGGCGGTGCGGGGGCCAGGGGCCGTCATTGCGAGGAGCGCAGGGGACCAAGGGCCGTCATTGCGAGGAGCGCAGCGACGAAGCAATCCAGCGATTCGTGCCGCTCGCGATGACGAATTCAGTCCTCGTCGAGGACCATTGCCATGATATTGGAGCCGGCGTCGACGAACGTCGTCTCGCCGGTGATCCCGCTGGCGAGGTCGGAACACAGGAACGCTGCCACGTTGCCGATCTCGTCGATCGTCACGGTGCGCCTGAGCGGCGCCGACTTCTCGGCGTAGGCCAGCATCTTGCGAAAGCCGCCAATGCCGGCGGCCGCGAGGGTCTTCACCGGGCCCGCCGAGATGGCGTTGACGCGGATGCCGAGCGGGCCGAGGTCCGCGGCGAGGAAGCGCATGCAGGACTCCAGGCTCGCCTTGGCCAGGCCCATGACGTTGTAGTTCGGCACGACGCGCACCGCCGCGTTGTAGGTCAGCGTCAGCACGGCCGCGTTACGGCCGCGCAGCATCGGCAGCGCCGCCTTGGTCAGCGCCGCGAGACTGTACGCCGAGATGTCGTGCGAGATCCGGAAGCCCTCGCGCGTCACCGCCTCGGTGAAGCCGCCCTCGAGCTGGTCGCGGGGCGCGTAGCCGACCGAGTGCACGAGCACGTCGAGGCCGTCCCAGCGCTTGCCGAGCTGCCCGAACACCGCCTCGATCTCCGCGTCGACGGAGACGTCGCAGGGGAAGCACAGCTTCGGGTCCGCATCGAGCCGCTCCGCCAGCCGGGTGACGCGGCTCTTGAGCTTGTCGTTCTGGTAGGTGAACGCGAGTTCGGCGCCCTCGCGCGCGAATGCCTCGGCGATGCCCGTGGCGATCGATCGGTCGCTCGCGACGCCGACGATCAGCGCCCGCTTGCCGGCCATGAAACCCATACACGTTCCCCGTCAAGAATTTGATGCCGGATTGCGTCGCCCTGCGGGCTGGCAATGACCCCAGGTTGGTCATTGCGAGGAGCGTAGCGACGAAGCAATCCAGAGTGGCCTGGTTCGCCCTTCGGGCTCACACGGACCTGTTCTCGAAAGACTAACTCGATTGGCGGGTGACGTCGACGTACATCGTCAGCGTCTGCCCCGGCCTCAGGATCTTTTTCGTGTCGATGTTGTTCCAGCGCGCGATCTGGGAAATCGTGACGCGGAACTTGTTCGCGATCAGGTACAGCGAGTCGCCGCTGCGCACGGTGTAGTGCAGCTTGCGCGTCGTGTTGCCGAGCGCCGCCGTCGGCGAGCTGCGCGGCGTCACGGCGGCGTTGGTCCAGACCACCAGCGTGCGGCCGACCGGCAGCGTGTCGCCGGGCGCCATGCCGTTCCAGGCGGCGAGCTGGCGCGTCGTGACGTGGTAACGCTGGCTGATGGTCCAGAAACTCTCGCCGTTCGCGACCGTGTGTTCGACACGGTTCGCCGCGTGCGCCGTGTTCTGCGTCTTCGTAAGCCGCGCGTCGGCGCTCTTCACGTAGGCGGACAGCGGCCTGGTCGCGACCGGGATCATCAAATAGTGACCGGCACGGATCGTGTTGCCGCGCAGGTTGTTGGCGGCGCGGATCTCGGGGACCGTCGTGTGGTACTTGAGTGCGATCCCGGAGATCGTCTCGCCGTTGCCGACCTTGTGGCGCTTCCAGCGCACGCGCTCGCTGGCCGGTACCTCGGCGATCGCTTCGGTGAACGCGTCGTAGGCGTCGACCGGCAGCGCGAGCCGGTACGGACCGTTCGGGTCGGTGGACCAGCGGTTGTAGCCGGGGTTGTAGGTGTAGATGGTGTCGACGTCGACGCCGGCGAGCTCGGCGGCGACCGCGAGGTCGATCTGCGAGCCGACGTCGGCGACGGCGAACTGTTCCTCGTCGGCGATGCGGGGCAGGGTGACGCCGTAACGTTCCGGGTCGCGGACGATGTCCGCGAGTGCCAGCAGGCGCGGCACGTAGGTGGTGGTCTCGCGCGACAGGTGCAGGTGCCAGAAGTCGTCGGGCTTGCCGGCGTTGCGGTTGCGCATCACGGCGCGGCGCACGTTGCCCTCGCCGGAGTTGTACGAGGCGATCGCGTTCAGCCAGTCGCCCTCGTTGAACTCGTAGAGGTGCTGGAAGTAGTCGAGCGCGGCGCGCGTGGAATCGACCACGTCGCGGCGGCCGTCGTACCACCAGTTCTGCTTGAGGCCGTAGCGGCGGCCCGTGCCGGGGATCATCTGCCACAGGCCGGCGGCGCGGCCGTGGGAGTAGGCGAACGGGTCGTAGGCGCTTTCGACCACCGGCAGCAGCGCCAGCTCGAGCGGCATCCCGCGTTCCTCGAGCTGGGAGGTGATGTAGGGCAGGTACAGCCGGGCGCGGGTGAACACGCGGTCGAGGTAGTCGGGGTGGGCGACGAACCAGTCACGCTCGGTGCGGACCCGGGGGTTGTCGTCCTCCGCCGGCAGCTCGAAGCCGTAGCGCAGCCGCACCAGCAGGTCGTCCGTGGCCGGCTCGACGGTCTCCAGGCGGTCCCAGAGGCCGTCCAGCGGCGAGATCAGGGCCAGGCTGGGGGCTTCCTTCTGTCCGGCCGAGGCGACGAACGCTCGCTCCTGGGGCTCCGCGACGACGCTGCCGGCCAGCAAAATCGTGACGATCGTGGCGCCAAGCACCCGGAATCTTTGCGATAATCGCGACTGGAACGAAGGCATCGGGCTATCCTACCGGGCGCGCGCCGCGGCGCAAGTGCCCGGCCCGAAATTGTGACGCAGGACGTGACGCGAGACGAAGCCATGGAAACGAGCGCACATTTCCCCGCCGCGGCGCGGCAATGGCTGGCCTCGCCGCTCGGCGAAGCCCTGCTCGCCGCCGAGAGTCGCAACGTCGAGGAGGCCCTCGACGGCATCTTCGGCGAGGAGTGCGTGCAGCTCGGCCTGTGGGGCGGCGCACAGACCTTCCTGCGGCACGCCCGCACCCAGCGCAAGGCCCTGATCGAGCAGACGGCGGGCGAGGGCGTCTCGGCCGTCGGCCTGCTGCATCGCCTGCCGCTCGCGAACGACTCGGTGGACTGCGTGCTGCTGCCGCACGTCCTCGACTACAGCGACCGGCCACACGCGATCCTGCGCGAGGTCGACCGCGTGCTGACCGCGCACGGCCACCTCGTGATCCTCGGCTTCAAGACCGGCGGCCTGTGGGGCATCCGCCGGCTGGTCCCCGGTGCCGGGCTGCCGCCCGGCGCGGATTACCTCGTCTCGGAACGGCGCCTGCGCGACTGGCTGCAGCTGCTGGACATGCAGATCCACGGCATCACCCGCTATTTCTTCCGCTGGCCGCTGCCGGGCAAGCGCCGCAAGCTCACGCCGCGCTGGGAGGCACGCGGCCAGCGCTGGTGGCCGGAATTCGCGGCCTGCTACATGCTCACGGCGCAGAAACGGGTCGTCCCGCTGACGCCGGTGCGTCCGCAATGGCGGCACAAGACCAAGGTCGTCGGCGGCCTGGCCGGCACCACCACCAACCGCGTCTCCCGCATCCGTTTTGACCCGAAGAGTTGAGATCTACACCGACGGCGCCTGCCGCGGCAACCCGGGACCGGGCGGCTGGGGCGCGCTCCTGATCGCCGGCCGGCATCGCAAGCGCCTGTGCGGCGGCGAGCCCGAGACCACCAACAATCGCATGGAACTGACGGCCGTCATCGAGGCGCTGAACGCGCTCAGGGGCCCGCAGCAGGTCGTGCTGCACACCGATTCGAAGTACGTCATGCACGGCATCACCGAGTGGCTGGCCAACTGGAAGGCGCGCGGCTGGAAGACGGCCGCGAAGAAGCCGGTCAAGAACCAGGACCTGTGGCAGGCGCTGGACGAAGCGCAGAGCCGCCACAAGGTCGAGTGGCGCTGGGTCAAGGGCCACGACGGCGATCCCGGCAACGAGGAGGCCGACGCGCTCGCCAATCGCGGCATCGACGAGCTGACCTGAGGCGACGTCACCGCGAGCTGTCGGGACAGAGACATTGCCCGCACCCCGGGGCAGCGTCATCGCCCGCACCTGGGGCAGCGTCATCGCCCGCGCCCGGGGCAGCGTCATTGCCCGCACCCGGGGCAGCGTCATTGCGAGGAGCGCAGCGACGAAGCAATCCACATTGGCTTGCGTCGCCCTTCGGGCTCGCAATGACCTCGTCTCGTCATCGCGAGCGCCGCGAAGCGGTCCAATGCGCTCCTTGCAATGACCGTGTAGCATACGGCCATGCGCCAGATCGTCCTCGATACCGAGACTACCGGCCTCTCGCCGGGCAGCGGCCATCGCATCATCGAGATCGGCGCCATCGAACTCGTCAACCGGCGCCTGACCGGCCGCGAGTTCCATCGCTTCCTCAATCCGGAACGCGACATCGACC
>JBAUVS010000528.1:0-5027 GCA_049583345.1 Woeseiaceae bacterium | reverse complement strand
CCCGGTCTTTCTTCGCGGGGGACGACGTCGCATTGCAGGAACCCTGTTTCGTGCCGCGTCACCGCGATGCACCCGAAGGCGACGGCTACATCGTCGGCATGGCCGAGCGCATGCTCGAGGGCAACCGCTCGGATCTCCTCATCCTCGACACCGACGACCTCGCCGCCGGCCCGGTCGCGACCGTCAGGCTGCCCTTCCGCATCTATACCCAGGTCCACGGCTGGTGGGTGCCCGAGGACGACCTCCCTACGACTGGTAGATCGCGTTCTCCGTAAGCCACTTGATCTCCGCATAACGGGCCTCGTTGATCGGCTCGTCGGGAAACGAGTCGAGCATCTTCCTGCAACGCTCCTCGAGGCCCTTGCGGAACTCGGCGTGCGTGAAGATGAACAGGTCGTCGTTCTTCAGGCCCGCCAGCACGCGTTCGCCGACTTCTTCGATCGTCATCCACAAGGGCGAATTGGGCCGCTCGCCCAGTTGCCGTTCGTATTTGGCGAAGCCGGAATCCTTGCGGTATTTCTCGGGCCTGAGCTCGCCGCTCATGGCGATGTTGGTCTGTACGGGTCCGGGACAGAAGGCCGACACGCCGATGTTGTCGTCCTCGAGTTCGCCGCGCAGCTCCTCGGACAGGCCGAGGATGGCGGACTTCGCCGTGATGTAGATCGACGCCACGCGCATCGGCACGATCGCGGACATCGACGACGTGTTGATGATATGGCCGCCCTCGCCGTGCGCGATCATCCTCGGCAGGAACTCGACGATGCCGTTGATGACGCCACCGAGATTGACGGAAAGGCCCCAGTCCCAGTCGTCGTACTTCGCTTCCCTGACCGGCCCGGTGACGCCGACGCCCGCATTGTTGACGAGCACGTGCACCTTGCCGAAGGCCGCTTCCGCGGCGTCGGCGGCGGCCGCCATCGCCACCCGGTCCGTGACGTCGAGCGGCACCGTGACGACGGCGTCGCCGTGGCCGCCGGCATCGAATCGAGCCTGAACCGAGTCGAGGGAATCGGCGCGAATGTCGGCGATGACGACTTTCATGCCGGCAGCGACGAAGGCCTTCGCGATGCCGAGACCGATGCCGCTGGCCCCGCCGGTGATGAATGCCACCTTGTCTGTCACGTCTTTCATCGGATCGTTCCCCTGTTCCAAATTGTGGTTGAGCCGTCAATCCGGCCGCTGCTCGTCGACGAGCCGCTCGACGTCGACCTCAGGGCGATTCGTGCCTTTCCCGCAGCTTGACCGCGGCGATGGCTTCACCGTAGGGACGCACGCCCCGCCACATGATCCAGGCCGCGGCCGGCAGCATGATCGCCGCCGTGAGCGACAGCGCGTAGCGGATGAGCATCTCGTCCCTGATCACGTAGTTGGTGAAGAACGCGATGAACGGCGGACCGATGCCCATCCCGATGACGGCGAACACGAACAGGTACAGCGCCGTCACCTGGCCGCGCATCTCGTTCGGCGTCACGCTCTGCAGCGCGGCGTTCTGGGGTACCGCTCCGCCGACGCCGATCGCCAGTGCGCAGGCCGCGAAGAGCAGCGCCAGCCAGGGATTCGGCATCAGCGGCCCGGCGATCGAGAACGCCGGACCCACGGTATAGGCAATGGCGACGACGCGCAGATTCGCGTCGTTGCGCGTGCGGGCGAAGCGTTCGGTCAGCCAGGTGGCGGCCCACAGGCCGAAGGGTGCGGCGACGATGAACGAAAGGCCGAGGATCAGCCCGACCTTCTGCGCCGACCAGCCGAAGGTGCGCTGGAAGAAAACGGGCTGCCAGGTCCGCGTGCCCGACGACTCGATCGCGGCGACCGCCAGCGCACAGAATTGCGGCGCATACAGCCGCCAGTGTTTGAACAGGTAGCGGACGACCTCGAACAGCGGCATCGGCTTCCGGAGTTTGACGATGCGGCCGCGTCGCGGCGGCTCCGGCACCGTCCCCATCAGCGCGGCGACGATGAAACCGGGCAAACCGACCATGATGAACACCAGTTGCCAGTTACGGATCGTGACGTCGATCACCGGGATGACGACGTGATCGATCCCGAGCAGCATCTGGATCACGAAAGCGCCCATGACCAGGGACACGCCGACGCCGCCGACGAAGCCGATCTGCATCACGGCTATCGCGCGCGGCAGGCGCTCGCGTGGAAAGTAATCGGCCATCATCGAATACGTCGCGGGACCGTGCACGACCTGGCCGATCCCTATGCCCATGCGGCAAGCGAACAGCTGCCAGAACGTCTGGGCGAATCCACAAGCCGTCGTGAACAGAGTCCACACGGCGATGCCCGCGGTCAGGATGACGTTGCGCGGCCAGATATCGACGAAGCGCGACGCGGGCACCGCGACCAGGGCATTCACGAAAATCAATGCCGGGCCCGCGAGGAGACCGAACCGGAAATCGCTCAATCCGAGATCGGTCTTGATCGGTTGCACGAGCAGCGTGATGATGCCGCTGTCGAGGAACAGGAACATCAACGCGAGCGCGAATACGCCGACGGCGTACCAGGCCGTGCGCGATTCAGGCCAGGGCTGCGCGGGGCTTTCGCCTGCCGCGTCGGCCGCCTCGCCGTTTGCCCGGATTTCACCTGTCATCGTCGACCGATCCTCTCCCGCGAGCTTTCGAGCTAGTGTAAACCACACAAATGCCGCGGTTTGCCAGTGCTTTCTCGCCTATTGCCTTGATCGACTATCTACTGTTCGCCAGTGATCGATAGATGCACGACTGCGCGCCTTGTTCGGATCGAACCACACTCGCTACCATGAGGGTGAATCGAGAGAGACAGTGCAGGTAGCGACATGAAAGACCTCTACGGGAAAGTCGCTTTCATCACCGGCGGCGGATCCGGCGTCGCCCTGGGTCAGGCCAAGGTCTTCGCCAGGCAAGGCATGCGTGTGGTGATCGCCGACATCCGCGACGATCACCTGGAAGCCGCGATGGATTACTTCCGCGGTACGGACGCCCGCGTGCACGCCATCCAGCTCGACGTTACCGATCGCGAGGCCTATGCGGCCGCCGCGGACGAGACCGAATCGGTTTTCGGCCCGGTGCAATTGCTGTTCAACACCGCCGGCGTGAGCATCTTCGGCCCGCTCGAGAAATCCACCTACGACGACTACGACTGGCAGATGGGTGTCAATTTCGGCGGCGTCGTCAACGGCATCCAGACCTTCGTTCCGCGCATGATCGAATACGGCAAGGGCGGCCATATCGTCAACACCGCCTCGGTCGGCGCGTTCCTCTCGGCCGGGCCGGCCGGCATCTACTCGGCGTCGAAATTCGCCGTGCGCGGTCTCTCCGAAGCGCTGCGCTCCGAACTGGCGAAGTACGACATCGGCGTATCGGTACTGTGCCCGGCCAACGTCAACACCAACATCGCCGAGTCCGTGTGGACGCGCCCGGCAAGGTACGGCAACAGCGGATACCATTTCAACGATGACGTGCTCGACAGCCTGCGGCGGATCTACTCGGCCGGCAAGGACCCGGTGGAACTGGCCGAGGAGGTGCTGAAGGCCGTGCAGGAGAACCGCCTGTACATCATCCCCTACCCCGAGGTCCGGCAGGCGCTCGAGAAGCACTTCGCCGAAGTCCTCGCCGCATTGCCGCCGCAGGATTCCGATCCGGAGGGCGTCGCGAAGCGCGAGGCGGCGATGAAGCAATACCGGATGGAACTCGCGGACCTGCAATACAAATCACACTGACAGCCGGTGATCCGGAGGCAAAGGCGGTACGAGAATGATCGACGTGTATTTCTGGCCCACGGGCAACGGCAAGAAGATCACCATCATGCTCGAGGAATGCGGGCTCGAATACCGCATCATCCCGATCAACATCGGCAAGGGCGACCAACACACGCCCGAATACCAGCTGATCAGCCCCAACAACAAGATGCCGGCGATCATCGATCACGATGCCGAGGGCGGTCCGATCACGATCTTCGAATCCGGCGCGATCCTGGTCTACCTCGCCGAGAAGACCGGCAAGCTTTTGCCTGCCGAACTGCATGCCCGCTTCAGGGTCCTGCAATGGCTGTTCTGGCAGGTCGGCGGGCTCGGCCCGATGGGCGGCCAGGCGCACTACTTCCTCCAGTACGCGAAGCTGAAAAACGAGGAAGGCATGCGCCGCTTCCGCAACGAGATGACTCGGCTCTACGGCGTTCTCGACTGGCAACTCGGCCGCGAGGAATATCTCGCCGGCGAGTACTCGATCGCCGACATCGCCGCGTGGCCCTGGGTGTTCCGGTACGACTGGCAGGGCCAGGACCTGGCCGACGTCCCCAACGTCAAACGCTGGTTCGAGGCCGTCGGCAAGCGGCCGGCGGTCGAGCGCGGCGCAAAGGTCGGCGCCGACCTGGTCGACCGCTCGAAGAAAATGTCCGACGAGGAGAAGGAACTGCTGTTCGGACTCGGCGAAGACGGCTTCGCCACCAAGCGCTGATCGTGTTCTAGAACATCGTGTTGTCGTTGGCGGATTTCTCCGGGATCTGCTGGATGACGTCCCAGTGCTCGACGACCTTGCCCTTGTCGTCGAGGCGGAAGATGTCCATCACGGCGCTGCCGCGGTCGTCCGGGTTCGCCTGCACGTGCACGTGCAGGATGACGTAGTTCCCGTCCGCGAAGACCTGCCTGATGTCCGCCTTGAACGAACCCAGGTTCGCCTTTGCAAAGTCCAGGAAGGCCTTCAGGCCCTCGGGGCCGTCGGCCGCCAGCGGATTGTGCTGGATGTACTCGTCGCCCATATACTGGCGCGCCTTTTCGAAGTCCTTGTCGTTGATCGCCGCGTTGTAGAACGCGACCACGTTCTGCTTGTTGATCTCTTCGGCAGCCGCCTGTTCCTTCGCGGTGTCCTTGCAGGTACAGGCAGCTGCACCGAGCAGCAGTACCGCGATCAATATCGCCTGGTTCTTCATCTTTCTCTCTCCGTCTCACGCGCTCGCACCGGTTGTTTCGCACATCAGCGAAACGGTGGCGGCAAACGATTGCCACCATGATCGTGTAGCGGTCCGCCAATTTATTACCACAGCGC
>JBAUVS010000527.1:0-4761 GCA_049583345.1 Woeseiaceae bacterium | reverse complement strand
CCGATCGCGGCTAAAGCCGCTCCTACGAATTCTATCCTCCCGGCCTGGTCCGCGGGAACCTGTAGGAGCGGCCTTGGCCGCGACCCCAGCCGGACCGTGCGACTAACCGCGGAGGTGCTCGTCCGGGCGGCGGCCGAAGAAGCGCAGGATGCCGACGAGCAGCACCGCGCCGACGATCATGCCGACCCACGGCGGTACCCCGAATCCGCAGGGTATGGTGCCGAAGAGGACGGCGACCGCGCCGACGATCAGCGCGTACGGCATCTGCGTGCGCACGTGTTCGATGTGATCGCACCCGCTCGCGATCGAGGACAATACGGTCGTATCCGATATGGGCGAGCAATGGTCGCCCCAGACGGCACCGGCGAGTACGCAGGAGATCGACGAGTACAGCACGTGCATCTCCTCCTCGCCCGTATACCCGTGCACGGTCAATACCGCCCAGGTCAACGGGATCACGAGCGGCACGAGTATGCCCATCGTGCCCCAGCTCGTGCCGGTCGCGAACGACGTCACGGCCGCGAGCACGAAAACGACGGCCGGCACCAGGCTCACCGGCAACGTGTCGCCGAGCACCGAGATCAGGTAACCCTTCGCGTTCATGTCCTGCGTCACCGCGGACATGGACCAGGCCAGCACCAGCACGATCATGCCGAACAGCGTCGCCCGCGCGCCGCCGTACCAGGCATCCACGGTCTCGTGCGCGCTCAGGATGCGCTGTCCGATCGACATCCCCGCCGCCACGATGGCGCTGACGAAGGACGACCACATCATCGCCTTGTACGGATCGGAGGAACCGATGATGTCCCGGATGGTGTCCCCCTCGCCGGTGACGTACATGCTCACACCGAGCCCGCCGATCAACACGAAGATCGGCACGAAAGCATTGATGGCACGCAGCGGTATGCCGTGTTTCGGCTCCAGCGTGTCGGCATCCATCGCCGGCATCGCGCCGGCGGAGCGGGACTGCACCCGGCCTTCCCGCGCCCTCCGCTCGGCCTTGTACATGGGCCCCAGGTCGCGGTCCATCACGGCGACCGCCAGCACGAATACGACCGCCAGGATGGGATAGAAGCTGTACGGGATCGTGTGCAGGAACACGGCGTATGCCTGGCCCGACAGGTCGTCGATATCGGCCATGGCCTCACCGATGAGGCTGACCTGGTAACCGATCCACGTCGTGATCAGCGCGACGCAGACGACGGGGGCGGCCGTGGAGTCGACGATGTAGGCGAGCTTCTCCCTCGAGATCTTCAGGTGATCCGTGATCGGCCGGGCGGTGTTGCCGACGACGAGCGTATTCGCATAGTCGTCGAAGAAGATCATGAGGCCCATGAGCCAAACCGCGATCTGGCCGCCGACGGCGGTCTTTGCGCGGCTGACGACCACGCGCACGATGCTGCCCATGCCGCCGTTGCGGGTGATGATGCCCACCATGCCGCCGATCATCATCGTGAACAGGATGACGGCGGCATGATCTGCGTCGGCCATGGATCCGGCAATGAACACGGCGAAGACGTCGAGGAGTCCCTTGAGTGCACCCGAGAAGCTGAATCCCTGCAACACCGTCGCGCCGAGCCACAGGCCGAGGACGAGTGCGGGTACGACGTTGCGGGCGAGCAATGCGACCAGGATCGCAAGGAATGCCGGCATCAGTGACACCCAGCCCGGCAGGATGCGCAACGGTGCACTGGCCGTTTCGCCGGCACTTGCCACCTCGATCGTTACGGACCCGGAATGTTCGACCAGGACCTCGTCGAATTCGGCGCGCCCCGTCTCGTCCGCCGTCGCATGATGCAGACTTTCGCCCACACGCAGAGCCACGTCCGCGCCGGGCGCTGCGCCGCTGACGACGATCTCGGCCGGAACGGAGGTGAGTCCTATCTTCGGAGTCTCGATATCGATGGCCCGTGCCGCGGGGGACCAGGCGATGACAACGAGGACGGTCGTAATGACGAGGGAGTACAGGCTGCGTTTATTGATGTTCTTGTTCCATGCGCATGTGTTCCCGGAATACTAGCACGCTGTACAATGGCGCAGCCATGGCACGAGATAACAAGAATCCATTGAGCGCCGAGCTGCGCAGCCTGCTGAAGCGTTTTCCCGATACTGCCACGATGGAACTGCTCGTGCCGGATATCCTCGGAATCCTCAGGGGCAAGCGGATCCGGCGTTCGAGTTTCGAGAAAGCCTGCACCGAACCGTTCTGGTTCTGTGCGGGCACGGTCGTGATGGGCGCGCTCGGCGACGTCCTCCCGGGCATGCTCGGCGACGGCGACGGCGATCCGGACGTACCCTGCCGTCTCGTCCCCGGCAGCATGGCGCCGGTGCCCTGGGCCCGGAGACAGACCGCGCAGGCGCTGTTCCGCCTGTACGACACGGACGACAGACCGTTCTTCGCGGATCCTCGCGCGGTACTCGAGCGCGCGCTCGCGCCGCTCCGCAAAATGGGCCTGACGGCCGTGATGGCGACGGAACTCGAGTTCTACCTGCTCGATGCGAAATCGAAGAAAATCCGCCCGAAGGCACCGCCCGTGCCCGGCCTCGGTCGTCCACAGCCCGGCCCGCAGGTCTATCACCCGGACGACCTGTGGCATGTCGAGCAGTTCCTCGACGACATCTACGAATATTGCGAAGCGCAAGGCGTCCCGGCCGACACCGCGACCTCCGAGTTCGGTCCCGCGCAGTTCGAGATCAACCTGTTGCATGTCGACGATCCGATCCTGGCCTGCGATCACGCCGTAATGCTGAAGCGCATCGTGAAAACCGTGGCGGCACGGCATGGCTTCGTCGCCTGCTTCATGGCAAAACCGTTCGCCGAGAATTCCGGTAGCGGCCTGCACATCCACATGAGCCTCGTCGACCGGCAGGGTCGTAATTATTTCTCGCAGGACAAGGAGAGCCTGGCCAGTCCGCCGTTCTCGGCACGCTTGCGCCATGCCGTCGGGGGACTGCTGAAGACGATGCCCGAGGCAACCGCCATCTTCGCGCCGAATGCGAATTCCTATCGCCGGCTGTTGCCGGAGTATTTCGCTCCCGTGGAACCGAACTGGGGCGTCAATCACCGCGCCGTCGCCATCCGCATCCCGCAGTCGGACGCCGGCAATTTGCGATTCGAGCACCGCGTCGCGGGCGCCGATGCCAATCCCTATCTGGTCACCGCCGCGGTCGTGGCGGGCGTGCACCACGGACTCAAGAGCAAGTGCGACCCGGGACGGATGATCGCGGAAGGTGAACTCGTCAACCTGAAGACGAAGATTCCCGACCGCTGGGAAGCGGCACTGGACAAATTCTCGCGGAGCCGGGTCCTGCCGCAATACCTCGGCGAAGATTATTGCCGGCTGTACCTGGCGCACCGGCGCGCCGAATCCCGAAATTTCCACAACGTCGTCGGCACCAAAGATTTCGACTGGTACCTGCGGGCCGTTTAAACCGCCGGATTCAGTCGTGCTCCGCGGCGCGGGCAAGATCGCCGTCGATCGAGCGCGAGGCGCGATAGAAATGCCACGCTGCCCACGGCAACAGTACGCTGCTCACGGCAAGCAGGCTGTAGCGCAGGGAATCGGCACCGGCAAGCGGTGCAAGCAGGTCACTCGAGATGCCCGTGACCCAGGGCCCCAGCGCGAGGCCGATGATATTGATCACCAGGATGAGGAGCGACGAGGCGACGGCACGCATGCGCAGGGATACGAGACCCTGAGTCTGGGCGAAGACCGGCGCGAGATAGAAGCTGGAAGTCATGGTCGGGATGACGGCCAGAAAAATGCACAGGCCGGCAGTAGGCGCGAGGAACATCGCCGCATAGAGCACGGCCGTCGCGAGCGCCACGGACACGATGAATACCAGCGAACGGCGGTGACCGCGGCGCCCGATCCGATCGCAGAAGACTCCGCCCATGTAGAAGCCGAAGCCACCGGCCAGGCCATAGATCGGCCCCAGCCACGAACCGGCGATGGCGATTTCGATCTCGAAGCTGCGGTGCATGAAGCTCGGCAGCCAGGACACGATCGAATAACCGACGAAGGAACTGAGGCCGGCACCGAGCGCCATGTGCAGGAACGATCGCCGCGCAAGGAGAAACCGCAGCACGACCGACACGGCGGGGCGGGCACCGCTGTCGCTGCGGGCTTCGGACTCGCCGCGCGCGGGCTCGCGAAGGGTGAAACGCAGCAGGAGCGCGACGACCAGCCCCGGTAGTCCCACCAGAAAGAACGCCTCACGCCAGCCGACGTTTTGCACGATCCAGCCGCCGCCCAGGTACGCGAGCATGATCCCGGCCGAGATGCCGAGCGTGTAGAAGCCCATCGCCGCCGAACGCCGCTCCGGCGGATACAGGTCCGCGATGATGGAGTGACTCGGCGGGTTGCTGCCCGCTTCGCCGATGCCGACGCCGACGCGGGCGAGCGCGAGTTGCCAGACGCCCGCCGCCATCCCGCACAGGACGGTCATCGCGCTCCACACCGCCACGGCCAGCGCGATCAGGTTGCGCCGGTTCACGCGATCCGCGAGGCGCGCGAGCGGCACCCCCATTGCAACGTAGAACAGGGCGAATGCCGGGCCGGCGAGGAAGCCGAGCACGGCGTCGCCGACCCGGAATTCGTCGCGGATCGCCGGCAACAGGATCGACAGGATCGTCCGATCGATAAAATTGAACATGTAAGCGACCGTGAGCACCACCAGCGCGTAGCGGCGCCCGGCCGCGGACGGCGACGCGATGCTAGTCGCCACGTCCGGCGACGCTGGCCGGTGCCACGCTCGCGC
>JBAUVS010000526.1:0-5440 GCA_049583345.1 Woeseiaceae bacterium | reverse complement strand
CGACGACACCGGGCACGAACCGCGTCTCGACACCGGCAGCACCAAACAGATGCTCGGCACGACGCCTGAGACCGGCCTCATCGGCGCCGGTGCCGGCGACTCCGGCGAGGACGATTCGATCACCGCGACGCGCGAACGACAGCGATGGCGGTCCGAGCACCGACAGCGAATCGGGGATGGCGGCGGGCAGCGTTGCCCCCCGGTCGAGTGCGGCGCTGCAGAGTAACCCGCAGCAGACGAGCAGGACGGCCGCTGCGGGCCTGGCTGCGCCGGGCGGCACGGCTCAGCTTTGTCCGCTCGCCTTGCGGTCCTGCAATTCCCTTGCCTGACCGATCCAGTCTTCACGATAGATGCGCGTGCGGAAGCCCTTGAGCCGGTTCGCGACGCGATCGATGTCGTACTCGCTCATCCCGGCGATCTGGTCGAAGCGGAAGATGCCCATCTCGTTGAGGGTCTTCTCGATCGCGGGACCGACGCCCTTGATCATCTTCAGATCGTCACGGGCGAGACTGGCAGCGAAGTCGCCGTCGCCGGTCGAGCGGGCGAAGACGTCGTCGTCATCTTCGTCTCCGACGCCCGAATCTTCGGGCGGGGGTTCGTCTTCGTCGCGCCCGTCGTCGTCTCGGTGCGCCTCGAAATCTTCGGTCTCCCGGATGGCCTCCAGCAGCACCGACGGTTCTTCATCGACCGGCCCTTGGACCGTAGCGTCGGCGACGCGTTCGATTTCGCCTCGCGCCTCGTGCTCGACCGCCGCGGTGACGACATCGTCCCAGGAAACGTCCTCCTCGTCCGGGTCTGGCGCGGAGACGTCCTGTTCCCCCGCTTCTTCCTCCAGGGATTCGAACATCTGCGATACGTCGGCTTGCTCACCGTCCATGGGTTCGTTCGAGGCATCGAGGCCTTCCTGCAGGGAGCCCGGGCCCACCGGTTCGACGCGAGTCTCGTCCGAGCCGACCATCGACTCCAGCGCCTGGATGCGCTGGTGTGCCGTCTCGAGTTCGAGTTCGAGGCGTTCGGCTTCCTCGTTGCGCCGCCGGTAGCGCTCTATGAGCGGCGGCAGCCGGTCCTGCCAGTTGTCGAGTTCGCGGCTCAGCTTCAGTATCTTGCTGTCGCGTTCCTTCAGCGCCGTCGCAAGCGATTCGTCCTTCGACGTGCGGCTCTGCATGTCCTGCTGCAGTTGTTTTCGCTCGCTGACCGCGATCTCGAGGTTGCTGCGGATGTCCTTTATCTGCCGCTGCAGCTCGTCGCGACGCGCGAACGCT
Organism: Woeseiaceae bacterium; assembly: GCA_049583345.1. Taxonomy (GTDB): domain Bacteria; phylum Pseudomonadota; class Gammaproteobacteria; order Steroidobacterales; family Woeseiaceae; genus UBA1847. The sequence continues at coordinate 4,178 of JBAUVS010000526.1, read as the reverse complement.
TCCTTGAGCGCCTCGGACAACTCGGTGGCGCGCATCTTCGCGTCTTTGTTCGAAGCCTGATACTGGCTGTTCTGTTCCATCAGGCTCTTGTTCTGTTCCACGAGGCGCTGGTGCTCGCTGCGGTGCGCCTCGAGCTGTTCCTGCCAGCCGGAATTGATCGCCGCCTTCTCGCTCTTGCCGCGATTGCCCCGGACGATCCAGCCGATCGTCATACCGACGATGAGTGCGGCGGTGATGATGGCGATCGTCACGATCGTGATGTCGGGCATGAGTTCTTCCTCAGGAAGCCAACCTCAGTCTGTCGATCTCGTTCAGGGTCTCGCGGATTCTCGCGACCGCCCAGTCGATCTCGGCCTTGCTGATGACCAGCGGCGGCGCGAAACGGACCACCGTTTCGTGCGTCTCCTTGCTCAACACCCCGTGCTCCATGAGCTTCTCGCACACGGTGCGGGCGCTCGCGAGTTCCGGCTTGATGTCGAGCGCGATGAACAGGCCCTTGCCGCGAACGTCGCGGATCAGCGGCGACTCGATGCGGCGGAGTTCCCCGATCAGGTAGTCGCCCATCTCGGCACTGCGGGCGGGGAGCTGTTCCTCGACGAGAATATTGAGCGCTTCGAGCCCGACGGCGGCGGCCAGCGGATTGCCGCCGAAGGTGCTGCCGTGATCGCCGGGCTGGAATACGTCCATGACTTCGCGGCGCGCCAGGAACATCGACACCGGCAGGATCCCGCCGCCGAGCGCCTTGCCGAGGATCAGGCCGTCCGGGTGGACGCCCTCGTGTTCGCAGGCCAGCAGCTTGCCGGTCCGACCGAGGCCGGTCTGGATCTCGTCCGCGATCAGCAGTACGTTGTGCTTGCGGCAGAGCCGCTCGGCAGCCGCGAGATAGCCGTCGGGCGGCACGATGATCCCGCCCTCTCCCTGGATCGGCTCGACCAGGAACGCGGCCGTGTTGTCGTTGATGGCCGTTTCCAGCGCGTCGATGTCGCCGTAATCGATCAGCCGGAATCCGGGCGCGAACGGCCCGAAGCCTTCCCGGTACTGCGGCTCGTCGGACATGCCGACGATCGCGATCGTACGGCCGTGGAAGTTGCCCTTGCAGGCGATGATCTCGGCGGCGTCGGCCGGTACGCCCTTGACGGTGTAAGCCCATTTGCGAGCCGCCTTGATGGCCGTCTCGACGGCCTCGGCACCGCTGTTCATCGGCAGGCCGCGGTCCTGGCCGGTCAGCGTGCAGGCCTTCTCCAGGAACGGACCGAGCCGATCGGTATGGAACGCGCGGGACACGACGTTGAGCCGCGCCGTCTGTTCGCGAACGAGCTTCACCAGCCGCGGATGGCAATGGCCGTGGCTGACGGCGGAGTAGGCGCTCATCATGTCGAGGTACTGCCTGCCCGCCTCGTCCCAGACGTGGACGCCCTGCGCCCGGCTCAATACGACGGGCAAGGGCTTGTAATTGTGTGCACAATAACGTGCTTCGAGGTCGATACTCTTGCTCATCCGCAAATTTTACAGCAATAACATCTACTTAAGCCAATCCTATCGGAACGGGCCGTGACCAGGCCGGCAACGACGGAGCAGATCTGGCTGGACGGGCCGGCCGGCCGCCTGGAGGCCATGCTGGATACGCCCGCCGAACCGGCCGGGGTGGCCGTCGTGTGCCATCCTCACCCCGAAGGCGGCGGCACGATGCACAACAAGGTCGTGCACACGCTGGCGCGCGCATTCGCACGCAACGGATTTACGACGCTCAGGTTCAATTTCCGCGGCACGGGAGCGAGCGCCGGAAGCTACGACGGCGGCGACGGCGAGGTCGCCGATGCACTCGCCGCGCTGGCATTCATGCGCGGACAGCGCCCGCAGTCGGCCGCGTGGCTGGCCGGTTTTTCTTTCGGCGCCGCCATCGCCATTCGCGCCGCCGTCCGCGAGCCGGTGGACGGCCTGATCAGCGTCGCGCCGGCAGTGCGGCGCTTCGCGTCGGGACTCGCGGTCCAGCCGCAGTGTCCGTGGCTGATCGTACAGGGGGACGCGGACGAACTCGTCGACGCCGAGGAGACCGTCTCGTGGGTGAATGCCCTCGAGCCCGGGCCCGAGTTGCTCGTGCTCGAAGGCGTCGATCATTTCTTCCACGGCAGACTCAACGAACTGCGCGGCGCCGCCGCAGGCTTCATCGAGCGGGCCGGAAAATAAAAAAAGCCGGGGAGTAACCCCGGCTCTTGTTTTCGGCATCTCGAGAATGCTGATCAGAGCATGTCCTTGAGACCCTTGAGCGCGGAAGCCTTGACCGTCTTCGAGGCGGGCTTGGCCTTGAACATCATCTCTTCGCCGGTGAAGGGATTGACGCCCATGCGTGCCTTGCGTGCCGGCTTCTTGACGACGCGCAACTTCAGAAGGCCCGGGATAGTGAAGATACCCGGCCCGCGGTCGCCGAGGCTCTTTTTGATCTGACCGTTGAGCGATTCGAAAACGGCGGTGACGTCCTTGCGCGTCAGTCCGGTGTCGTCGACGATCTTGGCAAAGATTTCCGATTTGGTGGGTGGCTTATTCGCTGGCATGAAAAAATGACTCCTGAAAAAACGGTAGCGAGCGGGGCTCGCGCCCAAAAAAAACGGGCGAGGCCCGCGTCGAAAGCAGCGGGACGATAGCACATGTCGGGCGGCCGCGTAAGCCGGACGCAGGCCTTTTTGCCGGCTAATCGGTATAGAACTCGCGCTTGAAGCGGACGTTCGAGGGCTTGTCGGCGCCTTCGGGCGTGATGCTGATGTCGAATATGAGCGTCTCGCGGTTTGCCACCGGCACTTCGCCGATGTAGTAGATCGCCTCCTGCTCATTGATCTGCCGCATCGTGACATTCTTGAGCTGCCCGGTCAGGTTGACGGTCTTGACCGTGACCGTGGCAGAGACCGGCTTGTTGTCGGACTCCTGCAGTACCGACACACTGAGCATCGCACGATTCTTGCTGCGTACGATGTTGTACGCACGCGCCACTTCCGGCGATAGCTGATCGGTCGACTGGGCACTGAAATGGACGACATGCTCGCCGATGTCGGCGCTCGTCACTCCGGCCGGCTCCGCTTCCGGAATCTGCGCCGAATCGTCCGGACCGCCGCAGGCCGATGCCATCCCGAACACGGACAAAGCGATCATTATTGTTCTGCTTCTCATGATTCCTGCCCCCTCCCCGGCGCAACGACTATAAACCATTTGCCGCTCCCATGCTCACACCCCGTAGGGGCGTAACGTCCCAAGGAATATGGCGACAGCCTGCAACAGGATGATCGCGAACACGGGCGAAATGTCGAGGCCGCCGATCGGCGGGACGAGCCGGCGGAAGGGCCGCAGCACGGGTTCCGAGAGCGTTGCGATGAATGCCGTCGCCGGGTTGAAAGTGCCCGGCGCGATCCAGCTCAGGATGATGTGGATGAAGATCGCGAACGTGAACAGGCGCAGTGACAGCAATGCCAGGTCGATCGCGGAAGTCAGGGCGACCGGCAGGATTGCGGGCGGGATTTTCCCGATCGCCAGGATGACCAGGATCGTCAGGTACTGCAGCGCGAAGGTCACGATGACAGTCGCCGAATCGAGTCGGCCGATCGGCGGCACGATACGGCGGACCGGCACGATGAGTGGCGAGGTCAGCCGCAGTATCCCCTGTGCGATCGGATTCCGGAAATCGGCGCGCAGCCAGGGCAACCAGAACCGCAGCAGCATGACCAGCAGATAGAGCTGCGCAAGCGTCGCAATGATGAAAGTGAGTGCCGGTCTCATGACGATTGCGAGGCGTGGGCCTCGTCGGCCAGTTGTCCGGCGCGCGCCCTCGCGCTTTCGAGCGCCCGCGCGAAGATGCCGCGGACGTCGTCTGCTTCCAGGCTGTCGAGCGCGGCCGCGGTGGTGCCGCCCGGAGATCGTACCCGGCCGACCAGGTCGGCCATCGGCTCCCCGCTTCGCGCGGCGAGTGCGGCGGCGCCGGCAGCCGTCCGCGTCGCGAGCGTACGCGCCGCCGGGGCATCGAGGCCGAAAGTCCGGGCCGACTGTTCGAGCATTTCGATCAGCAGGAAGAAGTAGGCGGGTCCGCTGCCCGAGACCGCGGTGACGGCGTCGATGTCGCTCTCGGTATCCACGCGCACGACCTCGCCGACCGCGGCCATGATGTGTTCGGCCGCCTGCAGGCCGGACTCGCC
>JBAUVS010000525.1:0-7535 GCA_049583345.1 Woeseiaceae bacterium | reverse complement strand
CTGCGCAGCCTGTGCCCGATCACCGGCCAGCCCGACACGGGCAGTGTGCTGGTCGCCTATCACGGCCCGCGCATCGACCGCGGCGGGCTGCTGCGCTACATCGTCTCGTATCGCCAACACAAGGCATTCCATGAAGCCTGCGTCGAGCGGATGTTCGTCGACCTGTTGTGCCGTTGCGCGCCCGTGCGCCTGACCGTCTACGCGCGCTACCTGCGCCGCGGGGGCATCGACATCAATCCGTTTCGCTGCAACGTCGAAACGCAAGCACCGAACCTGCGGCTGGCGCGGCAGTGACCGGTCGCGCTGGCGAGCAGCGCTCCTGCAGACACGGATCGGGCGCACTCGCAGGAGCGGCGCTCGTCGCCGCGACCTTCGTCAGGCGCGGTCCGGCGGTTTCGACTCGATGTCGTCGGATTCGAGCTCGTGGCCCCAGCCGCGTTTGGCCTCAAGGTAGCGCCGGTTGGCGTCGGTCACGCCGCAGACATGCTTGACCGGCGTGATGCCGGCCAGGCCGGCCGCCTCGAGGTCACGCAGTTTCTTCGGGTTATTGGTCAGGAGCCGAAAGGGCCCTTTTCCGCGGAAATATTTCAGCAACGCCGCGGCGTCGCCGAAGTCCCGGGAGTCGTCCGGCAGACCGAGCGACCGGTTCGCCTGGTAGGTATCCTCGCCGCTGTCCTGCAGCAGGTACGTGGCGGCCTTGGCCCAGAGCCCGATGCCGCGGCCTTCGTGACCGGACATGTAGACCAGGATGCCGCCCTGCCCGTCGGCGTCGATACGCTCGACAGCCGCCCGCAATTGCGGGCCGCAGTCACAGCGTCCGGACCCGAACACGTCGCCCGTCAGGCAGCTCGAATGCACGCGCACGAGCGGATTTGTCCAGCGGGCGGGATCGCCCAGCAGCAACACGCTGTTGACGGCCATGGACGATGCCAGCGTCGCGAAGGACCGCTGGGCATGCTGTGCCCGCAGGTCATCGGCGATCTCCTCGATCTTCGACAACTCCGTGTTGCGGACACAGGCATACCAGAGTACGTCGTAGCGGGCGCCGCAGATGTCGAGCGGCAGGGGGATGGGACCGAGGATGCTGATTGTGGCGCCGCGGACCGGGCCGTCGCCCTGCAACCGGTTGCCATCACGATCGATGCGCACGAGATGGCCCGCCGCCGTCAGCCGTTCCCGGACGCCGGGATCGAGGTAGGTAAACATGGGGCAGCATTATGACGGATTCGCGGTTGATTTTGTCCGCGATGACGCCCGGGCAGGCTCGCAAAATTGCGCCCGTTCTGGTCAAATCCATTCTTCGCCGTTGTCCCGGAAAATCATGGTACAGAACAAGGAACAGGCTCCGACCGTTTTCATCGTCGACGACGACCCGGCTATCCGGTTTGCCATGCAGGCGCTGATGGACTCCGTGCATATTCCGCACGAGATCTTCGGATCGGGTGATGAATTTCTCGAGAATGTCGCCGAGGGCCGTGCCGGCTGTCTCGTGCTCGACATCCGGATGCCCGGGCTGGGCGGCCTCGAACTGCAGGAGGAGTTGCTGAAGCGAGGCAGCGCCCTGCCCATCATCTTCATTACGGGCCACGGGGACGTGCCGATGGCAGTGGAAGCCATGCAGAAGGGTGCGGTGGATTTCATCCAGAAGCCGTTCCGGGACCAGGAACTGCTCGACCGTATCCGGCAGGCGCTCAGGACGGACCAGGAGCGCCGGCACGAACAGCAGCAACACGCGGAAGTGGCGGATCGCCTGGCGCGGCTCACCAACCGGGAGCGCGAGGTATTCGACCTCGTCGTCACCGGCAAGCCGAACAAGGTCATCGCCTACGAGCTGGGCGTCAGCCAGCGCACCGTCGAGATCCACCGCGCGCGCGTCATGGAGAAGATGCAGGCCCGCTCGCTGGCCGACCTCGTCAAGATGCACATGACCGCCTGACGAACGTCACACGAGAAGGCGCAGGAGCGGCACTCGTCGCCGCGACCGCGCGACTAGGGTCGGGCGTGAGAACGACGGTGCTCGTCGTACTGCGCGCAGTCGATGCAGGTCAGTGCGTAGGGATGGGCGTACAGGCGCTCGATGTCGATCTCCGTGCCGCATTCGACGCAGATGCCGAATTCGCCGCCGTCCATGCGTCTGAGCGCCGCCGAGATCTTGGCTATCTCCGTACGCGCCTCGTTGCCCAGCGCGTCGACCACCTCGCTGTCTTCGAGTTGCTTGGCCCGCTCCTTCGAGTCGGCCTCGTAGCCGCGCCGAAGATTCGCGGTAATGCGCTCGAGCCGCACGCCGAGTTCCGTCTTCTTTTGCTCCAGGCGCCGCCGCAACTCATCGTAGGCAGGCATACGGATACCCTTCCCCTCCCCGCTGGTAGCCCTATCTAAGCGCACGGCGCGCGGCGCCAAAATCAGTACATCCACCTACAACACGGTACGTAAAATCCACGATTAGCCGGGGATCAGGCCTGATGGACACTCACTCCGGATGAGAATAATCTCATTTTGTAGAATTGGTAGCCTCATCAACAGGTAACGGCATGGAAACGATCTCCCGTATTCTGGCCGTCGTCGACCCGACGGTCGAAGATCAGCCGGCAATGTACCGAGCGGCCTGGCTTGCCGGGAAGACCGGCGCCAGACTCGAACTGCTGGTCTGTTATTACAACGAATATCTGAGCGGCGATCGGCTGTTCGATTCGCCCTCGCTGGAGAAGGCCCGCAAGGAGGTCATGACCAGCCAGGAGAAGCGGCTCGAGCAGCTGGCCGAGCCGTTGCGCAAGCGCGGAGTCGTCGTCACGACGAGCGCCGTCTGGGATCACCCGCTGCACGAGGGTGTGGTGCGGTACGCCGTCGCAAGCAAAGCCGACATCGTCTTCAAGGACACGCACCATCATTCGGCGGTCGCGCGGGCGCTGCTGACCAATACGGACTGGAACCTGATCCGCACCTGCCCGAAGCCGCTCTGGCTCGTGAAGCCCCGGGACATCGCCGAGAAGCCCGTCTTCGTCGCGGCGATCGATCCGCTGAACCAGCACGACAAGCCGGCGGCGCTGGACGACGAGATCCTGCAGATCAGCAAGCAGCTCGGGGAAAAGGTCGGCGGTGACGTGCACGCGTTCCATTCCTATGACCCGCGCATCGCGGTGGCCACGGCGACGGCGAATGCCTACATCCCCGTGTCGCTGCCGTTCGACGAGATCGAGAAGCAGATGCACGAGGACCACCAGAAGCGCTTCAACGAGATCACGTCCTTCCATGAGATCGAGGCCTCGAATGCGCATCTGGTCGCGGGCCTCACGCACGAGGAGCTGCCGCTGCTCGCCGACAAGCTCGAGGCGGACGTCGTGGTCATGGGTGCGGTGGCGAGGAATCGCTGGAAACGCCTGTTCATCGGCGCGACGGCGGAACGCACGCTCGAACATCTGCCCTGTGATCTGCTGATCGTGAAACCCGACTGGTTCCGCACGCCCGTCGAACTGACGACGCACGAAGCCGCCTGAGCCGCCGCGCCCGGAGGCTTCCTAGGGCAGGAAGCGCAGCGGGACGAACGCCGACACGACGAGCACCTCGACGAGGCCGATCAGCCCCGTGACGGCCATCGTCGTCGTCCAGATCTTGAGCGTCTCCGTCTCCGTGAACCCGCTCATCTTGCAGACGACCCAGAAGCCGCTGTCGTTCATCCAGGAGATGAGCATCGATCCGAAGCCGATCGCGAGGAAGATGTAAACCGGGTGATACGGCAGCGCGAGGCCATCGATCACCCCGAACATGATCGCGGACGTCGTGATCATCGCGACCGTGCTCGAACCTTGCGCCGTCTTCATCACGGCCGAGATGCCGAAGCCGAGCAGCAACAGCACGGTCCCCGAGGCACTGGCGCCGACCTGGGCCTGGATCACGTCGCCGACGCCGGCATGGCGAATCATTGCACCGAATGCCCCGCCTGCGGCGGTGATCAGGATGATGATTCCTGCCGACGCGATGGCCGGCTCGAGCGAGCCCATGGTCTTGCCGACCCCCTCGTGGCTCTGGCGCACCAGCACCAGGAGCGCGATGAGGGCCGAAACCAGCATGGCGACGTTGCGATCGCCGATGAAACCGAAGACTTGCAGCATGCCGGCATCGATCCCCGCCCCGCCCGCGGCACGCGACGAGGCATCGATCGTGTCGGCCACGGTACTCGCGGCGATCATCAACACCGGCAAAACGATCGGCAGCAGCGACAGCCAGAACGGCGGCAGCGCGTCGTCGGGCCGGCCCATCTGCTGTTCGAGATCCGCGATTTGCAGGTCCGGGGTCGGGCGCAACGGGATCGGGTAGCGGCTGCTCAGCCAGCGGGCGTAGTAGTGCCCGACGAGAATGGCCGGCAGGATGCTGAAGGCGATGCCGGCGATGATGGTCGAACCGAGATTGATGTGCAGGCTGGAAGCCATGATCAGCGGCCCCGGCGTCGGTGCGACGAGCGCGTGCGTGAGGACTCCGCCGGCACAGATCGACATCACGTAGAACACGTATTGCCCGCCGGTCCGGACCCGGAACGCCTTCGCGAGCGGGATCAGCAGGTAGAACACGGTATCGAAGAATACCGGCATGGACAGGATGTAGCCGCTGCCCAGCAGGGCCAGCGGCGCGCGCTCGACGCCGAGGAGCTTGAGGAAACGCCGCGTGATGACGTCCGCGGCGCCCGAATCCATCAGGCACTTGCCGATGATCGACGCCATCGCGATGACGACGCCGATATTCGCCACCATGTTGCCGAATTCGGTGACCGACAGCTGGATCGCGGTGGCGGCGTCCTTCGGGCCGCCGGGCCAGCCGACCGAGAGCAGGCCCACGATGAATGCGGCGACGATCAGTGCGAGGAAGGCATGGACCCGGAAGCTGATGATAGTGACGACGACGAACGCGACCCCGACGCACATCACCAACAACGGAAAGAATTCGCCCACGCCGCCTCCTCGTCCGACCTTATCGCGCCGCGAACCGGTACACGGTCGTGGACGCGTAAGTCTCGCCCGGCCTCAGTATGGTATCCGGAAAGCCCGGCCGGTTCGGGGAATCCGGGAAATGCTGCGTCTCGAGGCAGAAGCCGCCGCGCCGGCCGTAGCGGGCGCCGTGCTTGCCGGGTAAGCCGTGCAGGTGATTGCCGCTGTAGAACTGCACACCGGGCTCGGTGGTCAGTACTTCCAGCACGCGGCCGCTGCCCGGCTCGAAGACACGCGCCGCGAGCTCGAGGCCCCCGCCCGACTTGCGCAGCACGAAGTTGTGGTCGTAGCCGTGCCCGAACGCGAGCTGCTGATCGTCGTCGTCGACACGTGCGCCGATCGCGGTCGGTGTCCGAAAATCGAAGGGCGTCCCGGTCACGTCGCGCAACTCTCCCGTCGGTATCAGGTTCGAATCGACCGGCGTGTAGGCGTCGGCCAGGAGTTCGAGCTCGTGCCCGAGGATGTCGCCTGCGCCGTGACCCGCGAGATTGAAGTATGCGTGGTTGCTGAGATTGAGCGGCGTCGCGCGATCGGTCGTCGCGTCGTAGTCGATGCGCAGTTCGTTCTCGTCGGTGAGCGTGTAGGTCACGCGGATCGTGATATCGCCGGGGAAGCCCTGCTCGCCTTCGGGACTGACGTAGGTCAGGCGCACGGAGCGGCCGGCGGGGTCGGGCTTCATCGTCCACACGACCTTGTCGAAACCGCGGAAGCCGCCGTGCAGCGTGTTCGGGCCGTCGTTGGCTGGCAGGGAATATCGGTTGCCGTCCAATTCGAAGCGCGCACCGCCGATCCGGTTCGCATATCGGCCCACGATCGCACCCAGGTAGGCCTGGCCGCCGGCATAGGCGTCGATCGAATCGTAGCCCAGCACGACATCGGCATAATCACCGTGCCGGTCGGGCGCAGTCAGCGATTGCACGACCGCACCATAGGCAAGGATCCGCACTTGCATGCCGTTGCCATTCGTCAGGCTGTGATCGGTCGCCGCCATCGTCGCCGCATCCCCCACCGCGGATGCGGTTATCGGGCCGTTTTGAATTATTCTTGCCGGGCAGAGGGTAGGATTAAATAGCAGCGCGCGCCACAATGAAAGCCTTCGCGCTGTGCCAGGCGCGACGAGCAGCCGTTGCGGACGGACGGATACACGACACGGGGGATCCCATGCACGATCACGAACAGCCTTTCAATCGCCGGGAATTCTGCGCATTGTCCCTTGCGGCGGGCGCCACGCTCGCGGTGTCCGGTGCGCGCGCCGCGGCACTCGGCTCGATCACCGAGCATTACCCGGACCCGCGCGTGAAGGCGCTGGATCCGCGCTTCGGGGCGCTGGTCATCGGCAACACGCCACTGATCCGCATCTCGACCGACAACCTGTGGGCCGAGGGCACGGCGTGGAACAGCGCAGGGAATTTCCTGGTATGGAGCGACATCCCGGCCGATGCGCAGCGGCGCTGGCTCGCCGAAGACGGCCACGTCAGCACCTACCGCAAGCCCTCGGGCAAGAGCAACGGCAATACGTTCGACCGGGAGTGTCGCCAGGTCAGCTGCCAGCACTATTACCGACGCGTCGTCCGCTACGAGTTCGACGGCAGCGAGACGGTACTTGCCGACGCCTATAACGGCAAGCGACTCAGCGCGCCGAACGACGTCGTCGTGCATCCGGGCGACGGCTCGATCTGGTTCACCGATCCGGGCTACGGCCTCAACTGGTACGAGGGGCAACCCGGCCAGGCCGAACTCGCCGAAGCCGTGTACCGGATCGATGCCGATTCGGGCCGCATCACGATGCTGTCCGACGAGTGCGACAAGCCCAATGGCCTGTGCTTCTCACCCGACTACAGCAAGCTCTACGTCGCCGATTCGGGCACGCCGCAGGACATCAAGGTCTGGGATATCGACGGCGAACGCCTCCGCAATGGCAAGCGCTTCACGTCGATGGAACTGAAGGGCGTGGGCACCGGAGCCGCCGACGGTATCCGCGCCGACACGCAAGGCAACATCTGGGCCGGGGCCGGCTGGGTCGGGGAAGGATACGACGGCGTCCACGTGTTCTCGCCGCAAGGCGAACGCATCGGCATGATCCTGTTGCCGGAAATCTGCGCGAACCTGTGCTTCGGCGGCGCACACGGGGACCGCCTGTTCATGGCGGCCAGCCAGTCCGTCTATGCCCTGTATGTGCGCGCGCAGGGCGCGCACATCGCCTAGGGAAACTCTGATTGCTTCGTCATTGCGAGGAGCGAAGCGACGCGGCAATCCACAGCTCGTTGATTTCGAACACTGGATTGCTTCGCTTCGCTCGCAATGACGAATCGTTTGCCAGTTAATCCGGGTTTCCCCGGGAATTCACAGGTCCACCCACACGGCGCCTGCGGCGCTGGAGGCCACCGCCGCTTCGACGAACGCCACGCCCTTGGCGCCGTCTTCGCCGCGCGGGAACGGCGCGTCGATGCCCGTGCGGATCGCGTCGGCGATCTCGCGATACAGCGTCGCGAAGCCTTCGAGGTAGCCTTCCGGGTGCCCCGCGGGCACGCGCGTGACGCGCGCGGCGGCCTCGCC
>JBAUVS010000524.1:0-13945 GCA_049583345.1 Woeseiaceae bacterium | reverse complement strand
GTGGTTGTAGACCAGCGCGAAATGATTGCTGGTCATCGTGAACACGACCGGCAACGTGAAATACGTGTTGTGCACCGAACGCTGCTTGCCGCGGATGCCGTCCTCGGGGTCGATGGCCTCGCCGCGGGCCAGCGCGGCGACCATCCGCCGCTGACCCGGGATGATGACGTGGAACACGTTCGCGACCATGATCGTGCCGAGCACGACGCCGAAGTGGATGTAGGCTCCACGGCCCCCGAACAGGTGCGTGAGCCCCCAGGCGAGTGCGGTCACCAGCACGAACAGCACGGCGGCGAACAGCCTGTCGTGGCGCCCCAGCGGGGACCGGCACAGCAGGTCGTAGACGATCCAGCCGCCGATGACGAACGCCGCCGATACGCCGATTGCCGCCGGCGCGGACAGCTCCGCCACGCCGGGATCGATCAGGTATACGCGGGCGCCGTACCAGTATACGAGTCCGAGCAGGAACATCCCCGACATCCAGGTCCAGAACGCTTCCCACTTGAACCAGTGCAGCGTGCGCGGCAGCTCGGGCGGCGCCAGGCGGTACTTTCGCGCATGATAGAAGCCGCCGCCGTGCACCGACCAGACCTCGCCGCCGATACCCTCGGCCGCATCCTGCGCCGAGGGCGCCTCGAGATGATCGTCGAGCCAGATGAAATAGAACGACGAGCCGATCCAGGCGATGCCTGCGATCACGTGCAGCCAGCGCACCAGCAGGTTCAGCCAGTCGACGACGTATGCTTCCATGCGCTAACGACGCCGGACGAGCGGGTGGACATTCAGCGGCAAGGGCACGGCGCTGCCGCTCACGACGCGCTCGTACGTGCGCAGGACGTCTGCGGCGACGGCAATCGCGATCTCGGCGGGCCGCTTGCCACGGATGCCTTCGACGCCGATCGGGCAGACCAGCGTGTCGATGGCCTCCTGCGCCATCCCCTGCGCGAGGAAGCGTTTCTCGAAGCGCCGCCGTTTCGAGCGTGACCCGATCAGCCCGCAGTACACGGCATCGCCGCGCGCGAGTATGCGATCGCAGACGTCGAAGTCCAGCGCGTGACTGTGCGTCATCACCAGGAAACAGCTCCGCGGCGGCATCGCGGCGACCTCGAGCGCGGGTTCGGCCGCCTCGATCGTCCGCACGTTGGCCGGCGCCGAGCGGAACACGTTGCGGCGACTGTCGATCCAGCGGATGTTGCAGTCCAGTGACGAGAGCGTCTGCACGACGGCGGAGCCGACGTGGCCCGCGCCGAACACGGCAATATTGAAGCGCGTGCCCACGACCGTCTCGAAAAACCAGCCCCCGGCCCGGTGCGCGGTGCGCAACGTGTCGAGGCCCGCGCGCGCGGACTCGACGACCGCATCGAGGCTGCTGCCTTCCGGCAGCCCGAAGGTGCCGTCCGCCGTGACGACGAATTTCAGCGGCGGCCCCTCCAGCCGGGTGACGATGGCCGCCGGCGTCCGTTGCCCGTACAACGCACGCAGGTTGCGCAGCCATCCGGGCAGGCCGTCGGCGACCGGTTCGAACAGGATGTCGACGACGCCGCCACAGCACTGGCCCATCGCCGCGCCGAGCGGGAACTTGCGCAACTCCGGCGTCGTGCCGTCGAACAGCCCGCAGGCGATGCGCGTGCACTGGTACTCGAGCTGACCGCCGCCGATCGTGCCGGCCGTGAAATCCTTCGTTACCACCATTTTGGCGCCGACCTCGCGAGGCGCCGAGCCGCGGATGCCGGCGACCGTGACGAGCACCGCCGGCTCACCGCCGGCGGTCAGATCCGAGAGCTCGTCGATCCATTCGTTCAACGGGCGTCCCCCCTGAGTGCGCGCAACACGGCCTCCGGCGTCGCCGGCGCTTCGAGGTCCGGCAGCGGCACCGACTCGCTGGCGATCGCGTCCCGGATCGCATGGAAGACCGACAGGGCAAGCATCAACGGCGGTTCCCCGACGGCCTTCGAACGATAGATGGTGTCCTCACGGTTCGCGGCATTCTCGAGCAACTCGATCCGGAAGTCCGCAGGGCAGTCCGAACAGACCGGTATCTTGTACGTCGACGGCGAGTGCGTCATCAGTTCGCCCGCCGGGTTCCAGGACAGCTCCTCGGTGGTCAGCCAGCCGGCGCCCTGGATGAAACCGCCTTCGACCTGGCCGAGATCGATCGCGGGATTCAGCGAGTCGCCGCAGTCGTGGACGATGTCGACGCGCAGGAGCTTCGATTCCCCCGTCAGGGTGTCGACGATGACTTCGCTCACGGCCGCGCCGTAGGCGAAGTAAAAGAACGGCCGGCCGCTGAAGGTGGCACGATCGTAGTGGATCTTGGGCGTCTTGTAGAAGCCGGTCGCAGACAGCGGCACGCGGTCGAACCAGGCGAGTTGCACGAGTTCGGCAAAGGCCATCGACTGCTCGCCGACCGTCACCCTGCCCGCCCGGAACGCGATGCGGCCTTCCGGCACCGAAAAATGCCGTGCCGCGAACTCGGTCAGGCGGCCGCGGATCTTCGCCGCGGCCAGTTGCGCCGCCTTGCCGTTGATGTCGGAGCCGCTGGATGCCGCAGTCGCCGATGCGTTCGGGACCTTGCTGGTATCCGACGCGTTCGTGCGGATCCGGTCGATCGGGATACCGAATTCGTCCGCGACCACCTGTGCCACCTTGACGAACAGGCCCTGCCCCATCTCGGTGCCGCCATGATTCAGCTGTACCGTGCCGTCCTTGTAGACATGCACGAGCGCGCCCGCCTGGTTGAGGTGCGTCGCGGTGAACGAGATGCCGAATTTGACCGGGGTAAGCGCGATGCCGCGTTTCATCACCCGGCTCGACGCGTTGAATCCGGCGATCGCCGCCCGACGCGCCCGGTAATCGGCATTGCGTTCGACCCGGTCCACGATCGACGCGATGATGTTGTCCTCGACCTTTTGTCCGTACTGGGTGGTGTCACGCTCGCCGATCCCGTAAAAATTGAGCCGCCTCACCTCCAACGGGTCCTTGCCGAGCGTACGCGCGATGTCGTCGATGGCGTATTCGATCGCGTGCATGCCTTGCGGCCCCCCGAAACCGCGGAACGCCGTATTCGACACCGTGTTCGTCTTGCAGCGGTGTGAGACGATTTGCACGTTCTCGAGGAAGTACGCATTGTCGCAATGGAACATCGTGCGGTCGTTCACCGGGCCCGAGAGGTCGGCGGAAATACCGCAACGTGACGCGAACATGAAGTCGATACCGAGGATACGGCCATCGTCGTCAAAGCCGACGTCGTAATCGATCACGTAATCGTGGCGCTTGCCCGTCATGACCATGTCCACGTCGCGATCGAGGCGCAACTTGCAGGGCCGTCCCGTGTTTACCGCCATGACGGCCGCGATGCAGGCGATGGTCGCGGCCTGGCTCTCCTTGCCCCCGAACGCACCGCCCATGCGCCGGCAGACGCAGACGACGTCTTTTGCGGCGAGCCCCGTGGCATGCGCGACGAGGTTCTGCACTTCGTCCGGGTGTTGCGTCGAACTGAACACCCGCAATGCACCGTTTTCCTCCGGGACGACCATTGCAATCTGTCCCTCGAGATAGAACTGTTCCTGGCCGCCGAGCCTGAGACGCCGCTTGAGCCGCCGCGGTGCCTTGCCGAGCGCGGTTTCCGGCTCGCCGCGGCGCAGCGTCTCGGTCGGCAGCACGAAGGATCCGCGCGCGACCGCCTCGATGGGATCCAGGATCGGAACGAGGTCTTCGTACTCGATGCACGCGAGCAGCGCCGCTTTGCGCGCCTCGGTTACGCTGCGCGCCGCGACGGCGAAGACCGGCTGGCCCGCGTACTCGACCGCATCCCGCGCGAATATCGGCTCATCGGCGACGACGGGTCCGACGTTGTTGTCACCCGGTATGTCCTCGGCCGTGCAGACCGCGACGACGCCCGGCGCGGCGCCGACGGCAGCGAGATCGGCGGACCGGATTCGGGCGTGCGCCCTGGCGCTCAGCCCGACGGCGACATGCAGCAGATCGCGCGGTTCGGGCAGGTCGTCGGTATAGGCGGCAGTGCCGCTGACATGCAGATGCGCGCTGTCGTGCGGCAGCGCGCGACCCACTTCGCTGCGCTTGCGGATCGGTGTCGCGTCAGTCGCGTCGTTCATACGTGTACACCGTCTCGCCGAGTTCGCCGCAGGTCTCGAGATAGAAGCGCCGCAGGATGTTCTGGACGGCGACGAGCCGATAGTCCGCCGACGCCCGCATGTCGTCGATCGGCTCGAAATCCTGCGCCAGCGCAGTCGCTGCGGCCTCGATCGTCGTCTCGATCCACGGCCTGCCTGCGACGGCGGCCTCGCAGCGCGGCGCACGCCTGACGACCGGCGCCAGGCCGCCGCAGGCGATCCGGAAGTCCCGCACCCGGTCGCCGTCGAGTTCGAGCCGGAAAGCCGCACAGACGGCCGAGATGTCCTGATCGAAGCGTTTCGACCATTTGTAGGCGCGAAAGACCGCGTCGACCGGCGGCAGCGGGATTCGCACCGTCTCGATGAATTCGCTCTTGCGCAGTTCGGTGACACGGTAGTCGCGGTAGAAGTTCTCCAGCGGCAATTCCCGCCGGCTCTTGCCTCTGACCAGCACCAGCGACGTCCCGGCGGCCATCAGCGCCGGCATCGAGTCGCCGATGGGCGAGCCGTTCGCGATGTTGCCGCCCAGTGTCGCGGCATTGCGGATCGGCGGCGAGGCGAAGCGCCGGAACAGCTCCTCGAAGCCCGCATAGTGGCGGACGATGACTTCCATGGCGTCGCTCAGGGTCACGGCGGCGCCGATCTCGATATGGCTCGCCGTGACTTGCAGTGTATGGAGTTCCCTGACCCGCCCGGTGTAGACGACCGCGGCGAGCTCGCGGTGCTGCTTGGTCACCCACAGCCCGACGTCGGTACCGCCGGCGAGCAACACCGCGTCCGGGTGCTTCGCCAACACGTCGGCGAGTCCGGCGGCGGTCACGGGAGAATAGAACGAACGCCGTCCGTTGCCGACGCAAAGTCCGCGGCTGCGCGCCAGTGCCTTGAGTAGCCCGGGATTCGCCGGAGCGTCCGGTTTCGGGCGCAACCGGTACATCTGCTTCGCCGCCGTGACGATCGGCCGATAGCCCGTGCAGCGACACAGGTTGCCGGCCAGCGCGTCGTCGACGTCCCGGCGCGTCGGCGCAGGGTTCGCGTTGTAAAGCGCGAACAGCGACATCACGAACCCCGGCGTGCAGAAGCCGCATTGCGAGCCATGGCAATCGATCATCGCCTGCTGTGCGGGATGCAGCCTGCCGTCCTGGCTCAGCGATTCCACGGTGATCAGTTCCTTGCCGTCGAGCACCGGCAGGAACTGGATACAGGAATTGACCGCGCGCAGGCTCACGCCGTCGCCGGTGTCATCCAGCTCGGCGATTACGACCGTACAGGCGCCGCAGTCGCCCTCCGCGCAGCCCTCCTTCGTGCCCGTGCGGTGCAGGTCTTCGCGCAGGTACTGAAGGACGGTACGCGTCGGGTCCACGTCCTCGATCTCGACGATCTCGCCGTCGAGCACGAAGCGCAGCGTATCCGTCGGCCCGTCGAACGCGTTGGGATTGGCGGCCATGGGATCAGCTGCCCCTGTACGTCGTGTAACTCCACGGCGAGACGAGCAGCGGCACATGGTAGTGCTCATCGGCGTGCATCGAGAACCGGATGACGACCGTACCGAGGAAAGCCGGGCCGGTGCCTGCCCCGCCCTGCACGCGGAAGTATTCGCCGACGTCGAATTCGAGTTCGTAGGTTCCGGTCGCAAGCGCGTCGCCTTCGAGTAGCGGCCCGCCGGTGCGCCCGTCGGCATCCGTAACCGCGGTGGCGCAGAGCGTTCGCTCGTCTTTGAGCACGAACAGCCGCACGCCGATGCCCGCGGCCGGCACGCCGCGCGCCGTGTCGAGGATGTGCGTCGTCAGACGTCCCATCGGATCACCGTTGCCGAGTCCCCCTGTATGCCTGCGCCGCTCTGGAGTGCTGGTGACCATTATACGTTCCTGTGCTAGCTTTGCCGCACAACTACAACGACAAGACCAGCGCGATGACAATCGACGCAAATCTCTCGAGGCGCGCGTTCCTCGGCTCCGCGGGCTCGCTCACTACTGCGGCCTGGTTGTGCCTGACCAGCCCGGCCCTCTCCGGCATTTCCCGTTCTGCCCGTGCGGCGCGGGCAGAAGCCGCGTTCAAGGTGCTCGCCGAACGAGAGGCCATCGACTTCGCCGCGATCGCCGCGCGGCTGATACCGACGACGGATACGCCGGGTGCGACCGAAGCGGGGGTCGTGTATTTCATGGATACCGCGTTCGCGACCGAGATGGCGGACCGCCTCGACGAAGCCCGATCGGGATTGCGGACATTCAACCGGCAGCTCTCGCGTAACCATCCGTCCGCGTCGTCCCTGACCGATCTCGCGGAATCGGATCAGGATGCATTCCTTGCGACGCAGCAGGACAGCGACTTCTTCGGGCTCGTCCGCCTGATGACGCTGTTCGGATTCCTGTCGATGGAGAAATACGGCGGCAATCGCGACCGGGTCGGCTGGAAACTGATCAATTTCGAGGGCGGACACCACGCCTGGCAATATCCCTTCGGTTACTACGACGCACAGGTGCACGGCGGCGATGGCGACTAGCGCGCGCTACGGGTTGGCGGAGGCCGTCGACTTCGTCATCGTCGGCGCCGGCTCGGCCGGCGGCATCCTCGCGAAGGAATTGTCGAGCGCCGGATTCGACGTCGTGCTGCTCGAGCAAGGCCCGTACCGCAAGGCCGGGGACTTCAGCCACGACGAGCTGTCGGTCCTGTTCCGCGACGAACTCGAGGGCGGCGGACCCGAAGTCCACGGCCAGACGTTCCGCCATCACGAGAACGAAACGGCGACGAGACCGGCTCAGAATCCGGTGCGCTACGCGCGCGGCGTCGGCGGCTCGAGCGTGCATTTCACGGCCAATTTCTGGCGCCTGCGCCCGGTCGATTTCAAAGAGCGCAGCCTGCTGGGCCCGATCTCCGGCACGAACTTCGCGGACTGGCCGATCAGCTACGAGGAACTGGAACCCTATTACACGAAGGTCGACTGGGAAATCGGCGTCTCCGGCGCGCCCGGGCCCTTCGATGCGCCACGCTCGAAGCCGTTCCCGTTGCCGCCGATGCCGGTCAAGTCCTCGGGCGTGTTGCTCGAGAGAGCGGCGAAGAAGCTTGGCCTTCATCCCCAGCCCGAGCCGCACGCGATCCTGTCGCAGCCGTTCAACGGCCGGGCAGGCTGCATCAGCTGCGGCTACTGCATGTATTTCGGCTGCGAGGTCGGGGCCAAGTCGTCGACGCTGTTCGCGATGATCCCGCTCGCCGAGGCCAGCGGCCGTTGCGAGGTCCGTCCGGAGTCGGTGGTTGTCCGCATCGATACCGACGCGAAGGGCCGCGCAAACCAGGTCGTGTACCTCGACGCGGACGGCAGGGAGCGCGCGCAGCGCGCGAAGGCGGTGGTGCTGTCGGCAAACGGCGCCGAGACGCCGAGGCTGCTCCTGATGTCGGCCAGTGGGCGGCATCCCGACGGCCTCGCCAATTCCAGCGGTTTCGTGGGCCGCAACCTGATGCACAACTCGCACGCCGGTACCTGCGGCGTATTCGAGCATCCGTTGAACGACTACAAGGGCGTCCAGGTGACACGGATCGTCCACGACTTCTACGAGACGGACGAGAAACGCGGCTTCTACGGCGGCGGGGGCATCGACGCGCGGCCATTGTTTTCGGCGACGCCGATCCTGCACGCGCTGCTCGCCATGCCGCCCGACGTGCCGGCCTGGGGCGCGGCGTGGAAGGACGAACTGGCGCACAATTTCACCCGCCAGATGTCGATCATCGGATCCACGACTTCGCTGCCTCTCGACAGCAACAACATCACGCTGGATCCCGAGAGCCGGGACATCTGGGGCCGGCCGGCCATCCGCGAGACCTACAACGACCATCCCGACGATCTGGCGATGGGGAAGTTCCTGCAGGACCGGGCCATGGAATTGCTGGACGCGGCCGACGCCGTCAAGTCGTGGCGCTGGCCGATACATCCGACCGAAGGCGGCGAACACCTGCTCGGTACCTGCCGGATGGGCGACGATCCCGCGACGTCGGTCGTCGACGGCAAGCACCGCAGCCACGACGTGCCGAACCTGTTCATCTGCGACGGCAGCAGCATGGTGAGCTCGGGCCGGGGTCAGCCGACGATGACGATCATGGCGCTCGCCTTCCGCGCCGCGGAGCACATCGCGGCCGCCGCCCGTGCCGGCGATATCTGAAAACCACCGGGAGAACCGCATGCGAATGCTCACCTCGTGCACCGCCCTGCTCTTGCTCACCGCCTGTTCCGTGGACATGGAAGAGAAACCGCGCGTGGAATACCTGGCGGCACCGGGCAGCGAAGAGGCGAATCTGCCCTTCTCCGCCGCCGTACGCGTCGGCGACACGCTCTACCTGTCCGGCATGATCGGCCTGAAACCCGGAACGACAGAGCTCGCCGAGGGCGGCATCCGGGGCGAGACGAGACAGGCGCTGGAGAACATGTCTGAGCGCCTGCAGGACTTCGGCTCGTCGATGGACCGGGTCGTCAAATGCACCGTGTTCCTCGCCGACATTTCCGAATGGGGAGCGATGAACGAGGTCTACGCCAGCTACTTCCCGAACAAGCCCGCCCGCAGCGCGCTCGGCACCAGCGGCCTCGCACTCGGCGCCCGTGTCGAGATCGAGTGCATCGCCGTCGTCGATTAGGGCGAATCGAGGAGTTCGTCGCGGCGCTTCTGCAGCCCGTGCAGGCGGCGCGCGTCCAGCACGTCGCCGAGCCGCACCGTGAGCTTGTCATCGCTGAGTGATGCAAGCGCTTCGCGCCAGCGCTTGCCGAGCGCCAGCTCCTGCGACTGCAGCTGCGGCGGCCGCCCGCTGCTGCTCGAGAAGGCCTTGTCGTACCCGACCAGCATGAGCTGCCAGGTATCGGGGCTGTAGAGGATCGTGTTCGCGTAACGGCCCTCGTTGTAAGTCAGCGCGTCGAATACGTACATTGCGCCCCACTGTTCCTGTACGGGACATTGCGCGTCGGCGCCGTAACCCTTCTCGTGGCGCTGCGCCTCGTCGATGGCACCGACGGGACGGAACCGCAGCGATCCGTCGGTGCCGTCGACGTTGCGCCGCACCGTGACCGGCACCATTCCCAGTGCGAGCATGCGATCCAGCCGGTAGGCCGCGACCTGCGGATAGAAGCCGCGGCCCGCACGCTTCGTGAAGACCCCATCGATCGTGCGTTCCCCGTCGCTGACGGACAGGATCTGCTGCCCGGATTCGTCCTGCGACCTCGACACGATATTGCCGTGGGCGAGCAGCGCTTCGACACGATCCGCGTCGAGGAAACCTCCCGGCCGCCGGCCGACCTGGCGCGGCTGCGGCATCGGCGCTACGCCGTCGGGATTGGCCTCGTTCACCGCCGTGATGCGGTCTCCCTCGATCACCAGTGCGTTGCCGCGGCCATTGTAGTAGCTGCTCAACATGCCGGTGTCGACCTCGATGACTTCGTCGTGCATGCGTTCGAGGACATTGCGATTCATGGTCGGCGTGTGGCCGATGACCACGCGACGCGCATCGAGCGCCGCGAGTGCCGCAGCGAGCTTGTCGGACTCGATCAGCACACTGCACGACACGTTGCCCCGGTACCAGAGCGGTCCGTCTACGGCGTGCACCTGCGATTCGTACAGGCGCGGCAGCGCGGCCGCCGCATTGACGACTTTCATATCGGCGTCGAGGCCGGGCGCGAAGTTGGCGACGAGTTTCGGCTGGCGATAGAAGTTGTCGGTCGGCAGCAGCACGCCGGCGTCGACGAGGGTCTCGAATGCGTGTACGTAATCGACGAGTTCGTCATGCAGCCGGCCGTTCACGCCGTCCAGCCCCAGTCGCGTGACGACCGGCGACAGGCCCGCGTGCACGAAGGCCGTGCCGTCGATGACGACGATGATCGGTTTGCTTAGCAGCCAGCTGCCGTACTTGCCGGTGCTCTCGAAAGCCCGCCACTTGCCGAAGAAGCCGGCCGGGAACTGCGAATCGAATTCCTTGCCCAGTTCGTCCGGACTCTTTCCTTCCATGGCGCGTCCGCGGACATAGGCCGTCCTGAACCGCTCGCGGTCTTCCGGCCGCTCCTCCTGCGCGAAAGCCGCGTACTCTTCCGCAGAGACGTAGCGCAGGTCGCCGACCAGGTTCATGGCTTCGTGATTGCCGATCAGGACGTGTACCATGCCGCCGGCATCCGCGGCCTCGTCCTCGAGGCGCATGAGCAGGTCCATGACGTCCCGCGACCGCGGGCCGCGATCGAGCATGTCGCCGACGATGACGAGGTGTGTCTTGCCGCCCGCCCAGGACAGGCTGTCGCCGACGACGCCGGCTCTCTTAAGCGCAGCCGTGAACTGGTCGTAGGCACCATGGATGTCGCTCATCGCGACGATGCGGTCGACGCCATCGAAACGCCATTGTTCCGCGCGAGTCTGGGCCGACGCCAATGACGCCAGCAGCAGGGCGAGGCTCGTGAGGATCAGGTGTCGGACCAAGCGCCGTATTCCCTTCGAAAGTCAGCCAACAGTGTAGACACACGGCATCGATGCGGCAATTTCGACCCGGATGCGCCGTAAGCCGCGATTTGCGGGCAATCGGCAGGCGCCGATGGTAGGCTAGCGCGGTTTTTGGCTGCCACCTGCGCTCATGAGTCGCAAAGTCCAGTTGCTCGGCATCAGCAATGCCATTGTCGATGTGCTCGCACACGTCGACGGCGAGTTCCTCGCCCGGCTCGGCGCAGCTCCCGGCTCGATGACCCTGATCGACGAGCAGCGTGCCCGGGACATCTACGCGATGATGGGACCGGCGACCGAGATGTCCGGCGGCTCGGTCGCGAACACGGTCGCCGGCTTCGCCAATCTCGGCGGCAGCACCGCGTACATCGGCCGGGTGAAGAACGACCAGCTCGGCAACATCTTCAACCACGACATGCGATCGCTCGGCGTCGACATACGGCTCGAGCCTGCGCGCGATGGCGCTCCGACCGCGCGCAGCCATATCCTGATCACGCCCGACGGACAGCGGACGATGCAGACCTATCTCGGCGCCTGCACCGAACTCGGCGTGCGCGACGTCACGGCCGGGACCGTCGGCGATCCGCAGGTCGTCCTGATCGAGGGCTACGTCTTCGACCTGCCCGAGGGCCCGGACCTGGCACGCAACGCGATGGTGCTGGCCAGGGAGCGGGGTTCTGCCGTGGCGCTGTCGCTGTCCGATTCGTTGTGCGTCGACCGCCACCGCGACTCGTTCGACACCGCGATTCGCGACGAGGTCGACATCGTCGTGGCCGACGAGGACGAGGTTTCCGCGCTCGTCGAGGCCGCGAGCTTCGAAGACACGCTGCGGGCGATACGCAGATACGACACGCTGTTCGCAATCACGCGCTCGGCACAGGGCTCCGTCGTCGTCCGCGGCGACGAGCAGGTCGTACAGGCCGCGACGCCGGTGCCGAAGGTCGTCGACACGACCGGCGCCGGCGACGCGTACACCGCGGGATTCCTGTTTGGCTGGGTCAACGACCGCTCGCTGGCAGATTGCGCGCGGCTCGGCACGATCTGCGGAACCGCCGTCATCCAGCAGGTCGGTGCGCGCATCGAACCCGGCCTCCTCGACGGGCAGCTGTAGAGTCGGCCTGCAAGGGCTCCGCACGAGAGGTGGTCATTGCGAGCGGAGCGAAGCAATCCAGTGTGGATTGCTTCGTCGCTGCGCTCCTCGCAATGACAGGACGAAGACGGGCGCCCCGCCCGCTCGCGTGAGCAAGCAGGCGTCCCGCGTGACCAGCTATCAGGCCCCGATCGGGTGCCAGGTCGTCTTGACTTCCTGGGTGTCGCGGATCAGGTAGGGGTGCTGGAGGTCCGCCTTTGACCAGTCGAGGTTCGTGCGCGGCACGACGCGCTTGATGTTGTCCGCGGCGGCGGTCTGCACGGCCTTCGCCAGCTTGCGATCGCCGTCGCAGTAGATGACCGCGTTGACGTCCATGTGCGAGGCGAAATGGCCGGTGAGCTCGGAACGGAAGCCGGTCAGCAGGTTGACGACGCCGGCGGGCACGTCGGAGGCGTGTACGACCTCGGCGAAGCTGACCGCAGCGAGCGGCAACGACTCGGACGCGAGGACGACGCAGGTGTTGCCGCCGACGATCACCGGCGCCACGTTCGATATCAGGCCGAGCAGCCCGCTGTCCTCGGGCGCCAGGATCGAAACCACACCCGTGGGCTCGAGGACCGAGAAATTGAAATGCGATGAATTCACCGGATTGACCGAGCTGAAGATCTGCTGGTACTTGTCGGCCCAGCCCGCGAAGTAGATCAGCCGGTCGATCGATGCATCGGTCTCCTTCTCCGCGGCGCGACTCGCGACGCCCTGCGCACGCAGTTCCGCGACGAACTGCTCGCGGCGGCCCTCGAGCATCTCGGCGATCCGGTACAGGATCTGGCCGCGCAGGTACGCAGACGCGTCGGCCCACGCAGCCTGCGCCTTGCGCGCGGCCACGACGGCATTGCGGAAGTCCTTGCGGCTGGCACGGCACACGTTGGCGATGACGTTGCCCTTGCCGTCCTTCAGCGCGAAGTAACGGCCGGATTCGGTGCGCGGGAACTTGCCGTCGATGTAGATCTTGTAGGTCTTCGCGACCGCCAGGCGTCCGTTCGATTTGGAAGTTTTCTTCGCCATGCTCATGCCTCCAGCGTCAGGTAAGCGCCGAGGCCGTGCAGTCCGCCTTCGCGGCCCATGCCGCTTTCCTTGTAGCCGCCGAAGGGCGACGTCGGATCGAACTTGTTGAAGGTATTGGCCCAGATCACGCCCGCACGCACGCGGCTCGTCATCTTGAAGATCTTCGCGCCCTTGTCCGTCCAGACGCCGCCGGACAGGCCGTATGGCGTGTTATTGGCCTTCGTCAGCGCTTCCTCGAATGTGCGGAAGGTCTGGATCGCGAGCACGGGACCGAAGATCTCCTCCTGCACGACGCGGTTGGACTGCGACACGCCGGTGAACAGCGTGGGCCGGCACCAGTAGCCGCGCTCCGGAAGCCGGCAGGAGCTCTGGTGGATCTCGGCGCCCTCCGCGCGGCCGATCTCGAGGTAGCCGCGGATCGTCTCGAGCTGTTGCGCGGAATTGATCGCGCCGATGTCGGTGTTCTTGTCGAGCGGATCGCCGACGATCAGCGTCTCCATGCGGTCCCTGAGCTTGGCGATCACCTCGTCCGCGACGGATTCCTGCACGAACAGCCGCGAACCGGCGCAGCAGACGTGGCCCTGGTTGAAGAAGATGCCGTTGACGATGCCTTCCACCGCCTGGTCGATGGCGGCATCCGCGAAAATGATGTTTGCGGCCTTGCCGCCGAGTTCGAGCGTGTAGCGTTTTCCCGTCCCGGCCAGCGCCTTCTGGATAATCCGCCCGACCTCGGTCGAGCCCGTGAACGCGATCTTGTCGATGCCGGGATGATTGACGATCGCGGCGCCGGTCTCGCCGGCGCCAGTGACGATGTTGACGACGCCGGGCGGCAGCCCTGCGTCCGCAATCAGTTCCGCCAGTTTCATGGCCGTCAGCGGCGTCGTCTCGGCGGGCTTCAGCACGACCGTGTTGCCGCAGGCGAGCGCCGGTGCCAGCTTCCATGCCGCCATCAACAGCGGGAAGTTCCACGGGATGATCTGGCCCGCGACACCGACGGGTTTGCCCCTGCGTCCCGGGAATGCATAGTCGAGCTTGTCCGCCCAGCCGGCGTAATAGAAGAAATGCGCCGCCGCCAGGGGTATGTCGACGTCCCTGGACTCGCGTATCGGCTTGCCGCCGTCGAGCGATTCGATCGCGGCAAATTCACGCGAGCGTTCCTGCAGCATGCGCGCGATGCGGTAGACGTACTTGCCGCGTTCGGC
>JBAUVS010000523.1:0-3396 GCA_049583345.1 Woeseiaceae bacterium | reverse complement strand
CCTGCGCCGGGCGCTGCGCGACGAGTAGTTTGTCACGCGCGACGGTGGGTGGGGCACCTCTTCCACTCATGTCTCGATCCCGCTTGACGGGAGCTCGCTGCGCTGCGCTTTACTTCGTTCCAGAGGTACCCCACCCACCTTCGCCTCTTGAGTCCGGTGGTACGCCCCGCCGAACGCCGAAGAGGTGCCGCGCGCCGGCAAGTGTTTGACGGGAGTAAAGCGCAGCGAAGCGAGCCATCCCGGCAAACACTTGCCGGTGTGCGGCACCGTGTGACGTGCTACGGATGGTATTTGGGGCTGAGTTCGCGGACGGCGTCGACGAGCACGGTGACCTTGTCGGGGTCGATGTCGGGGGTGATGCCGTGGCCCAGGTTGAACACGTGGCCGGGCCCCGTGCCGTAGCTGTCGAGCACGGCGGCGACGCCCTCGCGGATCGTGTCGTCGGATTCGCGCAGGATGGCCGGGTCCAGGTTGCCCTGCAACGCCACCTTGTCCTGCACGTATTCGCGCGCCTTGGCGAGATCGGTCGTCCAGTCGACGCCGAGCGCATCGCAGCCGGTATCGGCCATCTCGGCCAGCAGCGGGCCGGCGCCCTTCGTGAACAGGATGACGGGTACCCGGCGACCTTCGTGCTCACGGATCAGGCCATCGACGATCTTCTGCATGCTGGCGAGCGAGAAGCGCCGATAATCGTCGGCGGCGAGCGCGGCTCCCCAGGTATCGAAGATCATGATGACCTGCGCGCCGGCTTCAATCTGGCCGTTCAGATACTGCGTCGTCACCTCGGCGACCGTATCGAGCATCGTCAGCAAGGCAGCTGGATCGTCCTGCGCGAGCGCCCGGATATTCTCGAAATCACGGCTCGAGCGGCCTTCCACCATGTAGGTGCCGACGGTCCAGGGGCTGCCGGCAAAGCCGATCAGCGGCACGCTGCCGGCGAGTTCGGCGCGGATCGTGCGCACCGCATCGAAGACATAGCCGAGACTCGCCTCGACGTCCGGAACGGCCAGCTTGCGGATCGCGGCTTTCGAGCGGACCGGTCGCTCGAACTGCGGGCCTTCTCCCGTCACGAAATAGAGGCCGAGGCCCATCGCGTCGGGTACCGTCAGGATGTCGGAGAACAGGATCGCGGCGTCGAAGCCGTAGCGCGCCAGAGGTTGCATCGTCACCTCGCACGCGAGCTCCGGGCTCCGGCACAAGCTCATGAAATCGCCGGCTTTTTCCCGTGTTGCCCGGTATTCCGGCAGGTAGCGTCCGGCCTGCCGCATGATCCAGACCGGAGTGCGTTCGACTTTCTCGCGCATGAGCGCGCGCAGCAACAGGTCGTTATCCAGTTTTGACATCAGTTCCCCACGGTGTCTGCGATCGTCGCCTGGATTGCCTCCGCCGCCGCCCGCGGGTCCGCCGCATCGCGGATCGGCCGGCCCACGACGATATAGTCCGCGCCGCCGCGGAACGCCCTCTCGACGGTGACGACACGCTTCTGATCGCCCTCGGGCTTGTTGTCGACCGGGCGGATACCCGGCGTCACGACGAGCAGCTTCGGGCCGATCTCCGCGCGCAGCGCAGGCAACTCGCGCCCGGAGGCGATGACGCCGTCGCAGCCTGCCTGCAGCGCGCGCCGCGCGCGGGACAGGACGAGCGCCTCCACGTCGCAATCGAAACCGAGGTCGTCCAGGTCGCCGCGGTCGAGGCTCGTGAGCACCGTCACGGCAAGCACCCTGAGTGTTGCGCCCTTGTTGCCGGCCGCCGCCTCCATGATCGATTGATTGCCGTGCACGGTGACGAAGCTCGCGCCGCGATCCTTGAGCTGGCGCACCGCCGAGCCGACGGTTGCCGGGATATCGAAGAACTTGAGGTCACAGAAGACTTTCTTGTCCCGCGCCAGCAGCCAGTCGAGCAACTCGAAATAGCCGCCGCTCATCATCAGCTCGAGACCGATCTTGTAAAAACTGACGGCATCCCCGAGTCGGCCCGCCAGCGCACGGGCCGCGTCGCAATCGGCAACGTCCATTGCGAATATCAGTCGGTCTCGTGCCGGTATCGATCGATCGGTCAACTGCACTCCTCGAAATCCTGCCGGCCGGTTTATCCCCGCCAGGGCAATGCCGGCTGCGGCGCGGGCGCATTCTAACAGCCTGTCAGGCGTTCGTGTTCGGCAAACGCGAAGCGGTCGGTCATGCCGGCGATGTAGTCCGCCACGACCCGCGCGCGCGCCGACTCGGCCGCGGCCGCCCTGGCGGCGAATTCCGCCGGCATCCTCGATGCATCCGACAGGTAGGCTTCGAACAGGTCCCGCAGGATGCGCTGGGCTCGCCGGGCGTCCTCCAGCTTCTTCTCGTGCCGATAGAGGTGCCGGTTGAGGAAGCGCTTCAGCGCCTGGTGCTCTGCCGCGACGGGCCCGGACATCGCGACGAGCGGGCCGCCCGCCTTGCGCACGTCGTCGATCGACTGCACCTTCGCCTCGGCCAGGTTGCGTTGAGTGTTGTCGATCAGATCGCCGACGACGGTGCCGATCATGCGGCGGATGATCTCGTAGATCAGGCGCCGATCCTCCAGTTCCGGATAGCTGCGGCGCACCGTGTCGTATTGCCTCCCGAACAACGGTTGTTTCCTGAGCTGTTGCAGCTCGAGGAGCCCGGCACGCAGGCCGTCGTCGACATCGTGGTTGTTATAGGCGATCGCATCCGCGACGTCCGCAATCTGCGCCTCGAGGCCGGGCTGCCCGCGTTTCAGGAATCGCTCCCCGACGTCGCCGAGGCGACGCGCATTGGCTTTCGAGCAATGTTTCAGAATCCCCTCGCGGGTTTCGAACATCAGGTTCAGTCCCGGGAAATCGGCGTAACGTTCCTCGAGTTCGTCGACGACACGCAGCGATTGCAGGTTGTGCTCGAAGCCGCCGTAGTCGCGCATGCAGTCGTTGAGCTCGTCCTGCCCGGCGTGGCCGAAAGGCGTATGCCCGAGGTCGTGAGCAAGGCAGATGGCCTCGGTCAGGGCTTCATTCAGGCCCAGCGCGACCGCGACGCTCCTGCCGATCTGGGCCACCTCCAGCGAGTGCGTCAGCCGTGTGCGGTACATGTCGCCCTCGTGATTGACGAAGACCTGGGTCTTGTACATCAGGCGCCTGAATGCGGTCGAATGGATGATGCGGTCGCGATCCCTCTGGTATTCGCCGCGACGGCGCGCTTTGGGCTCGTCGTAGCGCCTGCCCCGGCTCTGCGACTCGTCGGCGGCGTACGGAGCGAGCGCCGGACCCATCAATCGGCGGCCTCGAGCACGCGCTCGAGTCGGGATTTGTCGTAGTCCGCGGTGAGGTAGGCCTCGCCTATTGCGCGGAGCAGGATGAAGCGCAGCTTGCCGCCCCTGGCCTTCTTGTCCAGGCCCATGGCCTCGCGC
>JBAUVS010000522.1:0-2034 GCA_049583345.1 Woeseiaceae bacterium | reverse complement strand
ACCTCCTCGACGAGCACCCGTTTGGCTTCTTCCGGCGTGATCTCGCCCAGGTTCAGCATCGGATCGAGGAACATGCGGGCCGCGCGCAGGAGCCGGGCCTGCAGGCTGATCAGCTGCGCATCGAGCGGCAGGTACGGCTTGACCATCGCCTCAGCGTACAGCCCCCAGCCCTCGACGTTGGCACTGTTGAAGGCGAAGATCGCGCGTGCGATCGAGACGCCCGACTCGATGATGCTGGAGAATTGCATCTCGTGGCCGGGGCGCGCTTCGTGCGCGGTCAGCGTCCAGGCGCCCGCCGCGTACGTCGTGTCGTTCTGCGGCCAGCTCCCGTCGTCATTCCGTTGTATGAGCGGGATGACGAAATACGGGTATTCGCCCGTGTTGCCGATCAGGCGCGGCACCTCGAGGTGTGCCGCCGGCTGTGCGGCGGTCTCGGCCGCGGTCGCGATTCGGATACCGGCCTTCCGCTTGGGCAGGCTGATGAGGTCCTGGCGCACGAGGATCTGTTCGATGTCCGCGAGCACCGACCGGTAGTGGTCGACCAGCTTGTCGCCGTCGATCGCGCCGTCCTTCTTCAGGCGCGCGATGACCTCGCGGTAGTCGGACGTATCGTAGCCCTTCTGCCTGGCGACCAGCGGTGCGAGCGATTGCATCTCGTTGCGGATGTCCTCGTAGCCACGGGTCCCCTGCTCGATCAGCGCTTGCGACGAGGCGTCGACACCCCAGTTTTTCAGGGCATCCTCGTAAATGACGGCCGGCTGCCGGAAATCGTCACGCGCACGCGGCAGTATCTCCGCCCGGACCCAGTCGTCGTAGTCCCGCATCTGACGCGCCAGCGTCTCGTAGGCGTCCTGCCAGCCCTCGAGATCCGTGCCGGCGAGCAGGTCCTTGATGCCCTTGATAAAGGTCTCCGAGCGCTGCAGATCCTGCTCGACTTCGCCCCGGTAGGGGCCCACCAGCCCCTTGTCGCCGAAACGCTCCTGCATGCGCGCCTCGGCGAGCTTCGCGATCGGCTCGTAACCGTCGACGAGGCCGGCGTACTTCTTCAGGCGGACGACCGCCGCCGGATATCGCTCGCGCGGAATCTGCGGATCGATCAGCGCCCGGATGCCGGTGAAGACGGTCTGGTTCATGTTGTAGTACGGCAGCAGGTACTCGTGCTGGAGTTGCTCGCTGTGCAGCGTGTCCTGGCTCGCCTTGATCAGGATGCCGAGGTCCTGGCGGACTTTGGCGTCCTGCTCGGACTTAAGATCCTGCTCGAGTTCGGCGACGACGTCCCCGATCAGCTGCTGGCCGCGCTCGTAGACGCCCGGGCCGAGGTCGGTGATCGCCTCGTCGAGACCGTCGACGCCCATGCTGCCGGCACTCTCCGGGCTCAGCTTCGCGAGCGCGGCGAGCACGACCTGCGAATAGCGGTTGCTCTTCACGACCCAATCCGGCTCGGCCGCCGGGCTCGATCCGGCGGCCAGGCAAGCCGCCAGCAGGAACAGGTACTTCGACATGGATGCTCTCCCCCCGTCGCCATTCGACACGCGATACCCCGCTGATGCCCGGTGCACGGATTTGGACGCAGGATCCGGACAATTCGCTGCGCGACGGCGCGTGCGTTGATAATAAACAGTATTAAATTGTTATCGTAATCTTTTGTTATTACGCTATATTTTAAGAACCTTTGCGCCGCGAACATGGCCGGACCGCAAATCCCGCAAGGCCCGGTTGGCTTCCTCGAGCGGGTAGCTCTCCGTCGCCACGCGGATCGGAATGCGCGCCGCGATCGGCAGGAACTCCGCAATATCGCGGCGGGTGACGTTGGCGACGCTCTTGATCTCCTTTTCCATCCATAGGTGGCGAGCATAGTCGAGGCCTGCCAGCAGATCGCGGTCCGGCGCCTCCTTGCGGATCGCGTTGATGACCAGCCGCCCCCCGCTCCGAGCGACGCCAGCGCGGCGAGTACCGGCTTCCAGGCCGGCGTCGTGTCGATGATCGCCTGCGGTGCGTCTGGCGGCACGGCGGTCGTATCGCCGACCCAGTCCG
>JBAUVS010000521.1:0-2082 GCA_049583345.1 Woeseiaceae bacterium | reverse complement strand
AAAATCCAGACCTAATGAGACTTGGGCTATTTTTCCCAAGTAGCCAGTTTCGTTAGCAATTATTCATTTGTATCAATATATTTTGCGTCCATGCAAAACGACGTACAACAACAAATCCTCAAAGCGTTCTTTATCGTATTGCGCCCGGTAGCTAGGATTCTCCTTCGATTTGGCATTGGGTTTCGAGAATTTTCGGAAGTAGCCAAGGCAGCATTTGTCGATGTAGCGACGAGCGACTACGGTTTACGCGGACGCCCTACAAACATTTCCAGGGTTGCCGTAATGACCGGCCTGACTCGCAAAGAAGTGAGGCGAGTTCGAGATAAGATCAGCGACGGCGACGCTGCAGTTGGCATCAAGACAACGCCAATGAGTGAAATATTGCACCGTTGGCACTCAGAGGCGGATTACTTGGATTCGACTGGTAGGCCGGCTCCGCTTCCATTCGCTGGCGAGGGCAGTTCGTTCAGTAGCCTAGTCCGGCGATTTGGCGGCGACATACCTCCGGGCGCGATGAGAACCGAACTGAAGAGGGTCGGTGCGGTGACTGAGGCTTCCGATGGAACGCTTACCGTCGTGAAGCGTACTCTCCATCCCGCCGGGGCTCATGAGAAGCTCGTTGCGGGCTTGGTGCACGCTGTGTATCCACTTGCGTCAACAATCGCTCACAATGTTGACCCTGGACGGGAAGATGAAAGTTGGCCTCAGTTCAGTACATACAGCCAATCAATTCGAAAGAACGACCTCTCGCGACTGCGGAGAATTAGCACTGATCGCCTTTCGGAGGTTGCAGAATCGTTTGACGACCTTTTGATGGCCTATGAGACTTTGCACGAATCGGATACCTCCGAGAACAGTACGAAGACGCTAGCGATCGGCGTGTACTACTTTGAAGAGAGGGATGCTGCAATGGAAAAAGAGTGGTAGGTCACCCTTTGTAACAATCGCAGCCCAGCGCCCCCAATTCTCGCCAACACGAGTCACTTTGCATCGTTTCTCGGTAGTTCCTAGAATATCTTTCCCGTTTTGAGCAAATTTGAGTGCTACTGCGGCCCAAGGCATGTGTGGGCGCCGGTGCGCAAATACGGCAATTTTTTGCGCAAAATGGCCGAATAGGGCCTCTCTGGAGGTCAAATTTGGGTCAATTTTGCGCGAGCCAAAACCAGGTTCGGCCGCTGAATATCGACCGGCATTTTCTTTGCCAGGGCGCCGTGCGACACTCCCGCACAGCGCAGAAAATCTATTAAAAACAATCGATACCGGGTGCTCGGAGCCTCGGCGGCTCCCCCGCAGCCAATCTGTAAGCGCTTTACATAAGGTTGTCGGACGGTCACATTGGTTGTTCAGGACAAACAAAAAGATAGAATCCGAACTTGTCAGTTAACATAAATTTCATTTACTTTACATATGCTTGTGGAGGCAGGCGCTAGATGAGCGCAAACGTAAAAGTACACCTCCTGCAAGCGCTTCGCCTGATGTTGAAGCCGCTTGTAAAACTGTTTATCAGCCAAGGCGTCACGCACGCGGAGTTTTCTGAAGCAGCAAAAGAGGTCTACGTAGAAATTGCACTACGTAATTTTGAGACCCAAGGGAGGATAAACAAATCCAGAGTCGCGATTCTAACTGGGCTGACGCGCAAAGAAGTCAAGAATGTAATTGATCGCGCACTTCAAACAGGGCCGCAGGACAAGATGTATTCCCGGCCCGAGCGCGTTTTGGCAGGTTGGTACGGGGATCCGACATACACAGGGCCATATGGAATTCCGCTGGAGCTTCCGTATGAATCTACTACGGGGAACGAACCAAGTTTCGTCGGTCTCGTAAAGACATATAGCGGAGATATGGCTCCGCGACAAATGCTCAATGAGTTATTGCGTTCTGGATCTGTAGTGGAGGTAGACAATCGATACAAAGCGTTAAAAAGGTCATACGAACCAAGTGCGCTGTCTCCGGAACTCATCGTAAGGCTGGGAGAGATTGGCCACAGGTTCTTTTCGACGGCAGCGACAAACATCGAGAAGAAAGGACAAGGATCTGGATACTTTGACAGATTGGTTTACGCGGATGAGGGCTGCACTAACA
>JBAUVS010000520.1:0-4300 GCA_049583345.1 Woeseiaceae bacterium | reverse complement strand
GCCCTTGTCGCCCCGCCCGGTCGCCGAGCGCAGGTGGTATTCGACGCCATGGCTCGCGAGCAGTGCCGGCAGCGGCAGCTCGCCGGTGCCGCGCACGGCCGCGTCGAAGAAATCGCCGAGTGCGATCCCCGACACGTCGGCCGCGACGGTCTCGAAGCCGTCTTCGGGCATGCCGTCGTCGCGCTCCCCCCAGCGCCGCCAGCACTCGCGCATGACGTCGTCCAGCGACACGCGGCCGTCCGTCTCCGCACGCAGCTTCAGGTCGAGCGCGAGGCCGACCAGCGAGCCTTTCGCGTAGTAGCTGACCACCGCGTTGGCAAAGTTGTCGTCGGGCTTGTAGAACTTGGTCCAGGTGTCGAAGCTCGAGTCGGCCAGGCTCTGGCGCAGACGCCCGGCGCCGCGCAGCACCCGGCTGATGGTCTGTCCGAGCAATTCCAGGTAGCTGTCGGTCTTGATCAGTCCGGAACGCACGAGCGCGAGGTCGTCGTAGTAGGACGTCACGCCTTCGAATACCCACAGCAGTTCCGTGTAGCCTTCACGCGCCAGGTCGTAGGGCGTGAACACCGCCGGCTTCATGCGCTTCACGTTCCAGAGGTGGAAGTATTCGTGGCTGACGAGACCGAGGAAGGTGCGATAGCCGTTGCTGACACCCTGTTCGCCGCGCAACGGCAGGTTCTCGCGCGCGCAGGTCAGGCTGGACGACCAGCGGTGCTCGAGACCGCCGTAACCGCTGCCCGGTGCGTTGAGCAGGAACAAGTAGCGGTCGAGATCCGCCGGCGGACCGAGCAGCGCCATGTGCTGTTCGCACACCGTCTTCAGGTCGTGACAGATGCGTGCCATGTCCGTGCGGACGTGCGAACGGATCGCAATCGCGTGCGGAATGCCGCGCACGTCGAATTCACCGATGGCGAGCTCGCCGATCTCCACCGGGTGATCGATGAGTTCGGCATAGTCGGAGGCCACGTAGGTACCGAAGCCGTAGGGCTCGGCGTCTTTGCGGCGCATCGAGGTTGCGACGCGCCAGTCCTGACCGTACGGTTCCGGCGGCGGCTCGATCCGGACATCGCAGGGTGCATCCTCCTGGCCCGCGACGCTCGGAAAGACGGCCGGCCCGTTGAAATAGGCGTGCGTCGTGTCCAGGTGCGCGCCGCGCACGCTGTCGTCCCAGGCGAAAATCTCGGCCACGATCGTCAACGGCTCCGAAACGGGGCCGGCGCGCCAGCGGCTCTTGTCCAGCTTGTCGAGCGGCACGGCCCGGTCGTCCGCTTCGGCGCGGATCGCGACGACGTGCTTCGCGAACTCCCGGATGACGTAGCTGCCCGGTATCCACGACGGCAGCTCGATGACCTGCCCCGCTGGATCCGGCTCGGCGATCGTCAGCGTGACCTCGAAGAGGTGCGCGCCGGGGTCCTTCGGCCGGATGCGATAGGCGAGCCGGCTCACTTCGGCCACACCGGCTCGTCGAGCTTCAGGCTCAGGCATTTCGCGGAACCGCCGGCCTTGAGGAACTCCGTGAGCCGGACCTCGACGACCTCGAAACCGGCCAGCATCAGCCGGGCCTTCAGCGCTTCCGATGCGCGGTGCAGGATCACGCGATCGCCGATGTTGATCGCGTTGCAGGCGAAATTCCCCGCATCCATCGTGTCCACGATGATGCGCTTGTGCGGCGGAACGCGGGTCTCGATCGCGAGCCGGGACTCGTAGTCGAACGCCGGCGGGTGGTACATCAAAAAGCCGTCGGCCAGCGGACAGAAGCAGGTATCGATGTGATAGAAACGTGCATCGGTCAGCCGGATCGACACGACCTCGATGTCGAAGAACTTCTGTATCTCGGCATGCGCCTCGATCTCGGTGCGGAATCCGTAGCCCGTCCACAGCCACTGGCCCGTGCGGTCGAGCAGGCAGTCGCCGGCCCCCTCGAAGCCGATCTTCTCGTCCAGTTTCAACAGTTCGAAACCGTTGTCGCGGAACCACTGTTTGAAGATCGGTTCCTCCGGGCGGCGTTCCTTCGGCATGAAGTGACTGGCGATTGCCTTGTTCCCGTAGACGACGCCGGCGTTGGCGGTGAAGACCATGTCCGGCAGGTCGGGGTGCGGATCGATAATCACGATCTCCGCGTAGCGCGCGACCGTCTCCCGCAAGCGGTCCCACTGGTGCCGGGCGCGCTCGATGTTTAGCGCGTCTTCGTTGCCGGCCATCCATGGATTGATGACGTACTCCACCGAGAAGTGGTCCGGCGGGCACATCAGGATACGGTTTCCGCTCGTCGTCATATTCTTTTCAGCACGTTTACGGTAATTCCCTTCGGCAGGTGTACCTCGGCCAGCATGCAGCGCACGCTGCCGCCGGCATGGTCCTCGATCGTCGCGATGTCCGCGACCAGCGTCTCGCCGTTGCGTTCGAAGCGCCGCCGCTGCTCGTCGCCGAGGCTATCGTAAGCCCGCCGCGACATCGCCACCAGACGCCCCTGCCGCGTACGCAACTCGAGCATATTGCCCGCGAACGCGTCGAGCTGTGCATAGTCCAGTACAAGCACTTCGTGCCCGGTATCCCGCAGGCGCTCCAGCACCGCATCGCGCTGCTCGGCACGCGGTATCGCGTCCGCACAGACGACCGCGAGTTCCTCGCCGACGTTCATGAGCACGTTCGTGTGATAGATCGGCGCG
This sequence comes from Woeseiaceae bacterium, assembly GCA_049583345.1. Taxonomy (GTDB): domain Bacteria; phylum Pseudomonadota; class Gammaproteobacteria; order Steroidobacterales; family Woeseiaceae; genus UBA1847. The sequence continues at coordinate 1,634 of JBAUVS010000520.1, read as the reverse complement.
CCGCCGCGATCCACGGCGTCGAATGCGACGACCTCGTAGCCCATGCGCTGGGCGAACTCGCCGAGCGGGTCGAGGTGCGTGCGTGACGACAGGCAGGCGTAGGCGATCCGGTTGCTGCGATCGAGCACCAGGCTGCCGGTCCCCTCGAGAAAATGGCCGTCGCCCTCGTGATGCGTGAGATCCACGACTTCACGCACCTGGAAGCCGCGGCGCGTGGCAAGCAGGTCGATGACGTCCGGGCGCCGTTCGGCGCGGCGGTTGGCGGCTTCCATCGGGTACAATACGACCTTGCCGTCGGCATGAAAGCTGACCCAGTTATTCGGGAAGATCGAATCCGGCGTGTGCGGCTCGGCCGTATCCTCGACGACGATCGCCTCGACACCGCGGTCGCTGAGTCGCCCGGCGAGCGCATCGAATTCGCGCAGGGCCGCCGGCTGCGGCGCCTCGTTGCCGGGCACCCTGCCCTGGAAGCGATTCGAAGCCGCGGTCTGCGGATTGCCCTCGAAACGCACGGGGCGGACCATGAGCACACTGCTCGCGAGCTGCGATTCCGGTTTGGCCGTCATGTGCGGAAGACTTCCCTTGCTTGTTGTTACGGAGCTGTGCCGCCGTCGTGTTCAGTATAGGATGTCTTGCTGTTGCGTTGTTGCTCCAGAGTACGCAAACCGCCAGACACATGCCCGAAGCGACGCCCCGAATCCATACCCTGACCGACGACGACGGCACCGCGTTCGATATGCAGATCTTCGCACCGGACGCCGCCCCGCAGGGCATCGTCCAGGTCGTGCACGGTCTCGGCGAACACGCGGGCCGATACCGGCGCTTCGCCCATGCTGCGCTGGCGCGCGGCCAGGCCGTCGTGCTCCATGAGCACCGCGGGCATGGCGCAAGGGCCGGCAAACGCGGCCACTTCGCGGACCGGCGCGGCTGGTACAAGGTCAACCGCGACCTCGAGATCGTGCACGACGCGATGCGCCAGGCATTCCCCGGGGTACCCGTCGTGATGCTGGGCCACAGCATGGGGTCCTTCCTCGCGCAGGTGTTCGCGATGCACTACGGCGCCTGGCTGAGCGGACTGATCCTGAGCGCCTCGTTCTGGCCGTCGCGCCTGGCGCTGTGGCCGGGCCGCCTGGCCGCGAAAGTCGAATCCTGGCGGCTCGGCCGGCGCGGCAAGAGCACGCTGTTGCACAGTCTCGGTTTCGGCCGCTATAACCGCCGCTTTCGGCCCGCTCGCACGCCGTACGACTGGCTCTCGCGAAATGACGGCGAAGTCGACCGCTACATCGCCGATCCGCTGTGCGGCGGGCCCTTCAGTTGTGCCCTGTGGCTGGATCTCGCCGGCGGCCTGCTCGCCATCGGCTCCGACTACGCGGTGTCCCGCGTCCCGGCGGACCTCCCGATCCTGATTACCGGCGGGGCGCTCGATCCGGTCGGCGGCGAGGCCGGCATGGCACGCCTTGCGATGCACTACGCGCAGACGCTGCATTCCAGGCTCACGATCCGGATCTATCCCGAGGCGCGCCACGAGATGCTGAACGAGACGAACCGGGAAGCCGTGACTGCCGAGTGGCTGGACTGGATCGCGGCTACCACGCGTAGCGCGCGCTCAGGCTGACCTGCCGGCCGACGGCGGG
>JBAUVS010000519.1:0-3648 GCA_049583345.1 Woeseiaceae bacterium | reverse complement strand
GACCCGGGATCAGCTCATCGGCTCGAAGCTGGAACACATCCTGCCGGCTGCGAAGAAAAAGTCGATGCAGGAGTTCCTGGCGCCCTTCATGTCGCACCTCGACCAGACCAACCCGTCGGTCGCCGGCGGCGAGGTGCAGGGCCAGCGCTCCAACGGGGACCGCTTCGTCGCCGAGATCAGCGCCAGCCGGCTCACGGCCGGTGACGGCCACATGTTCGTCATCAGCCTCAGGGACGTCTCCGGCCGCCAGCAGGCGGAGACCGCGCTCAAGGAGAACGAGGAACGCTATCGGGCCCTGGTCGAGAACGCGCCCGAGGCCATCGTCGTCCTCGACGTCGACCAGAATCGCCTCGTGGACGCCAACGACCCGGCCTGCGAACTGTTCAACCTGTCGCGTGCGCGGCTGCTGACGGTCGGCCCGGAAGCCATCAGCCCGAAGACCCAACCCGACGGCACGCCCTCGTTCGGCGTGCGGCGCGGCTTCATCGACGAGGCACTGGCGGGCGGTCACCCGACCTTCGAATGGCTGCACAAGGATTCCGCCGGCAGGGAGTTTCCCTGCGAGGTGCGCTTCAGCCGGCTGCCGGCCGGCGACAAGCGCCTGATCCGCGCTTCGATATCGGACATCTCGAATCGCAAGCGCAACGAGTCTTTCACGTTCGCGCAGAACAAGATCCTCGAGATGATCGCGGCGAGCACGCCGTTCGACCGCACACTCAGAGCCATCTGCCGTTGCGTGGAGCGCATCGACGAGGATTTCCGCGCCGCGGTCATGCAGCTCGACCCGCCGGGCAGACAGCTCAGCGTCCTGCAGGCGCCGAGCCTGCCCGAGCCCTTCAAACTGTTCCTGGAGCGGATCAGCGTGGGCGCCGCGAGTATCACCTGCGGCGCCGCCGTGCACGATACCAGCGACCATTTCACGGTCGACCTCGACGGGGACGCGGCCTGGAAGGGGCAGCGGAAATCGCTGCAGGAGCATGGCTTCAGGGCGGCCTGGTCCTTCCTCGTGCGCGTCGCCGCGGGCCGCACCATCGGCACGCTGGACGTGTACCTGAAATCGGCGCGCTCGCCGACGACCGACGAACTCGACAAGCTGCATCGCATGGCGCACCTGGCCGGCATCGCCATCAAGCGCCAGCTCGACGAGAGCAAGCTGCGCAGTTCCGAGATGCGCTACCGCGGCCTGTTCGAGAACGTCGTCGACGGCGTCTACATCGCGTCGCGCGAGGGCGATCTCATCGCGGCGAACCCGGCACTCGTGGAGATGCTGGGATACGACAGCAGCGAACAGCTCAAGGCCGCCGGCCGCACGACGATGCTGTACGTCAACCCGATCGATCGCGAGCGGGTCTTCGCGCGGCTCGAGGCGCAGGGCTTCGTCAAGAATTTCGAGTACCGGCTGCGGCGCAAGGACGGCCGGGAGATCGTCGTCCTCGAGAACGCGCGTGCCGTGTACGACGAGAACGGCAAGATCGTGGCCCACGAGGGGACGATCACGGACATCACCGAGCGCAAGCGGGCCGAGACCCGGATCTTCGAGGAGAAGGAACGCGCGCAGGTGACGCTGCAGTCGATCGGCGACGGCGTGATCACGACCGACGCGGAGGGGAATGTCGACTACATCAATCCCGTCGCGCAGGATCTCACCGGCTGGGACATGCGCGGGGCGCGCGGCGTGCCGATCACCGAGATCATGACCATCATCAACGAGCACACCCGCGCGACCGTGGACAACCCGGTGATGCGCTGCCTGAAGGAAGGCCGCGTCATCACGCTCGAGGAACACTCGATCCTGATCACGAAGTCGAGCGACGAGATCCCCATCCAGGACTCGGCGGCGCCGATCCGCGACCGTATCGGCAACGTCATCGGCTCGGTGATGGTGTTCCATGACGTCAGCAAGGAGACGCGCCTGTTCCGGCAGCTCAGCTACCAGGCATCGCACGACTCGCTGACCGATCTCATCAACCGCCGCGAGTTCGAGAACAGGCTGGTGAACGCGCTCGACGGCATCCGCGGCAATGCGGAAACGACGCACGCACTGCTGTACATCGACCTCGATCAGTTCAAGGTCGTCAACGACACCTTCGGCCATACCGCCGGCGACGCGCTGCTGCGCCAGCTCTCCGAAGTACTGCACGCCAGGATCCGCTCGACCGACGTACTGGCGCGCCTCGGCGGCGACGAGTTCGGCATCCTGCTCGAGCGTTGCAGCGAACCGCGCGCGCTGGAAGTCGCCGAGGCGATCCGGGTCGCCGTCGAGGGTTACCGCTTCGAGTGGAAGGATTCGTTCACGACGATCCGCTGTTCGATCGGCGTGGTCATGGTGACGAGCGAGAACGCCGAAGTCGCGAGCCTGATGAGTTCCGCGGACGTCGCGTGCTATGCCGCCAAGGACATGGGCCGCAACCAGATCCACATCTACAAGGATACCGACGCCTCGCTGCGGCACGAGGAGATGAAGTGGGTGTCGCGCATCAGCAGCGCCGTCGAGGACAACCGGCTCGAACTCTACTTCCAGCCGATCATCGGGATCGGCGATTCGGGCGCCACGCGGCGCGGCCATTACGAGTTGCTGCTCAGGATGCGCGACGAGAACGGCCAGATCGTGAGCCCGGACCAGTTCATCCCCGCCGCGGAGCGCTACAACCTGATGTCGATGCTCGACCGCTGGGTCATCCGGGAGGCCCTGTCCAAGCTGGCCGACCGCGAGCCGGGAGAGGAAGCCCGCTACACGATCGCGATCAACCTCTCCGGAACGTCGCTCAGCGAGGACCGCTTCATCGAGGACGTCATCAGCGAGCTGAAGCGCCAGCAATTGCCGCCGGGCGCCATCTGCTTCGAGATCACCGAGACCGCTGCCATCTCGAACCTGTCGCGCGTAATCAGCTTCATGCAGACGCTGAAGAAGCTGGGCTGCAAGTTCTCGCTGGACGATTTCGGCAGCGGACTGTCGTCGTTCACGTATCTGAAGAATCTCCCGGTCGACTACCTCAAGATCGACGGCCAGTTCATCCGCAACGTCGTCGACGACACGGTCGACGAGAGCATGGTCCGGGCGATCTCGGAAGTCGGTCATGCGATGGGCATCGAGACGATCGCCGAACGTGTGGAGACCAAGCAGGTGCTCGACAAGCTCGGTGCGCTCGGCATCGAATTCGCACAGGGCTACTACATCGCGCGTCCGGCGTCGGTGCGTTCGTTCGAACCCTGGAGTTCCGGCCGCTTCTCGCAATTGCGCGCCTGATCGGCGCCCGGCCGGGGCGCGGTTGTATAAGCGCTGCTCGCCAGCGCGACCGGTCGCGGCGACAAGCGCCGCTCCTGCAGACCCATCGCAGCCAATCGGGTACACTCGGGGAAAGTCAGTTTTCCCCATCGAATGGCATCTGGTACCGATCAAAACCCTTCCGAACCCCTGATATCCCGGAGCGAGCCTTCGCCGTATCGCGTCGTGAACGCGCTTTCCGAGAAGCCGATACTCCTGGTCTGCGATCATGCCGCCTGCCGGTTCCCCGCGGCGCTCGGAACCCTCGGCCTCGACCCGTTCGCGCGGCGCTGCCATCTCGCCTGGGATATCGGCGCCGGGCCCCTCACGGAGCGGCTCGCGCGCAATCTCGGCGTGACCGCCGTGCTCGGCCAGTATTCGAG
>JBAUVS010000518.1:0-2557 GCA_049583345.1 Woeseiaceae bacterium | reverse complement strand
ATCGCGCCGGACGGCACGATCTACACCGTCAGCCGTGCGCATTTCGTGGGCATGGCCGCGTACCTCGTGGCCGTGAATCCCGATCTGACGCCCAAGTGGGCCGCCTCGTTGCAGCATCGCTTCACCGACGGCTGCGGCGTGACGATCCCGATTGATCCGCCCGGCGATCCCTACCAGCCCGGCACCTGTCGCGAAGGCACGACCGTCGGCGTGGATCCTCGCACCAACCAGCCGGGCTCGGGCATCGTCACCGATCTCAGCACCTCGTCGCCCGTCGTGCTGCCCGATGGCTCGATCCTCTACGGGGCGCAGACCGGCTACAATGCCCGCCGCGGTCATTTGATGCACTTCGACGCGAACGGGAACTACCTGGATGCGTACGATTTCGGCTGGGACATCACGCCTGCCGTCTGGGAACACGCCGGCACCTGGTCAATTGTGCTGAAAGACAATCACTACGGCCTCGGCCTATATTGCAGCGGTTCTGATCCCGCCTGCCTTCCCACGCAGGAAGAGTACTTCATTACGCAACTCAACGCCGACCTTGATATCGAATGGCGCTTCCGCAACACAAGCGATGACGGCATGCACGCGAACGGCTTCGAATGGTGCATCAACCAGCCAGCCATCGATGCGGACGGCGTGGTCTACGCCAACGCCGAGGACGGCCGCGTCTACGCGTTGCCGCAGGGCAACGTCGGCGACTTCACGGTGCCCATGGCGAGCTTGTCGCTGGAATCGGCCATCGGCGCGGCCTACACGCCTTTGGCCCTGTCGGCCGACGGGCTACTGTACACGCAGAACTACGGCCACCTGTTCGCGGTCGGCGAGTAGCCGATTCGGAATCCCCGACAGCTCTTGGGAAATTGATTAAGGCGAACGTAGTAAACGAGTAAGGCAATTTTGTGCAAAGTACTAAGGAAACTCTGATCAATTCGTCATTGCGAGGAGCGAAGCGACGCGGCAATCCACAGCTCGTTGATTTCAAATACGGGATTGCTTCGCTTCGCTCGCAATGATGAATCGTTTTCCAATCAATCAGCGTTTCCCTAGGAATGCAATGGGCGTCATGCCGATTTACAGTGATGATTTCAGCTATTCGTATTGGAGAAAGCGAACTGAGAAGCCAGGGGTCAAAGGTTGGAATCCTGTCGGGCGCGCCATTTTTTCTCAGGCGTCATTGCGAGGAACGCAGTGACGAAGCAATCCACCGGAACTGGATTGCGTCGCTGCGCTCGCAATGACATGTTCCGATCGCCGTTAACGTTTACTCCGCGACCGGGAATTCGAGCACGGAGATCGACAGCGGCGGGACCTCGATCCGGTCCCGGCGCGCCTTCCCGGGACTATCGACCGTGACCTGCGGCGCCTGGCCGGCCCGATTCTCCGCTGCAAGCGAGGGGCCCGTCAGTACCCACAACTTGCCGGATTCGGCGAGTTCGACGCCGTTCAGTGTCAGCGCGAGATCCTGCTCGTCACGGGTCGCGTTGACGACGCCGATCCGCAGTGTCTTCCCGTCGGGCGCGAGGGCCGCAATCACGTCGAGCGGGTAGGTCGGGCTGCCCCCGACCGTCAGCAGATGCTTCGCGCCCTGCGGGTATTGCGGCGCGGGCACCGGCGCATTGCCTGCCACGGCGACCGGCACCGATCCGCCGGGGAAGTGCTGCCGGTAGAACTCGAACACCAGCCCCGTGCTGTTGAGCGCCGACGTGTTGGGCGTGATGTCCATAGTCGATGCGCCGGTCGTGAAGCACGCCCCGGTCAGAAAACCGGTGTAGCGGAGCATCTCCTGCAGGGTCATGCCATAGGCAAGTGCGCTCTTCAGGTTGGGCGGCCCGCCGAAATAGGCATATTCGTCGATCCAGAGAAAGATCCCGTCTGTGTCGATCCACGGAAAGCGCTCACGATAGAGATTCCATTGCAGCGCCTTGACGCGGACCTGCATTTGCGGCGCACGGGTCCATTCCTGCAGTTCGACATCGGGCGGGGCGTCGGGACGCTCCTCGGCACGCTGGTACCAGTGCTCGGTCACGCCCGAGAAATCCCCCTTCGCCTGGTCGAACAGGCCGAAAGTCCAGTCCCTCTCATTGCCGAAGCGGGACTTGATGTCCTCGATCGTATTGACCCCGGGCTCGCCGGGAGCAGCGCGCTGGTCGGGCATTGCGCCGGACCCGATCAGCACGATCGAAGGATCGGCGCGTCGCATGCGGTCGGCGAACTCGCGATGTTTGAGCATGAAATACTCGCGTGTCGTCGCCCCGATCTGCCAGGCGCCGTAGGGCTCGTTGCCGATGTTCCAGTATTTGATGCCATAGGGATCGGCGTGGCCGTTGGCGGCGCGCCGGCTGCCCCAATAGGTATCGGTGGAGCCGTTGAGGTATTCGACCAGCTCGGCCGCGGAATTGGCATCGCCGAGCCCCGCGTTGACCGTGACGTACGGTTCGACGCCGATGATCCGCGTCAGATCGATCCATTCGTCCATACCGATATCGTTCGACTGGATCGCGTTCCATGCATGGTCGAACATCGGGCGGCGGTGATCGCGGTCGCCCAATGC
>JBAUVS010000517.1:0-1548 GCA_049583345.1 Woeseiaceae bacterium | reverse complement strand
TGCCGTCAAGGCCAACAACGATCCCGCGATCCTGCGCCTGCTCGCCGAATTCGGCGTGTCCGAGTTCGATTGCGCATCCGTCGAGGAAGTGCGCCAGGTATCCGAACTCGTCCCCGCTGCCCGCTGCTATTTCATGAATCCGGTCTGGCCCCGTGGCGCGGCACGCGCCGCGCAGCGCGATTTCGGCGTGCGCCATTTCGTCGTCGATCATCCGGACGCACTTGCCGGGCTCTGCAGCGAGATCGATGTCGGCGAAGCCGTGATCTTCGCGCGCATGGCCGTGCACCACGCGGCCGCCCGCGAGAAGCTGTCGGAGAAATTCGGCGCGGCGCCCGAGACCGTTGCCGCCCTGTTGCAGGCGATCGCGGCGGCCGGCGCCGAGCCGGCGCTCGCATTCAACGTCGGTTCCAACGTGATGAGCCCGGATGCCTACGTGCATGGCATCGAGGTCGCGCGCGGCGTGCTGGATCGCTTGCCGTTCCGGGTCCGCCTCGTCGATATCGGCGGCGGCTTCGGCAGGACCTATCCGGACATCCAGGCGCCGCCGCTCGCCGCGTATTTCTCGGCAATCTCCGCCGCCGCGAAGACGCTGCCGCTCGCCGAAGGCGGCGAGCTGCTGGCCGAACCGGGGCGCGCGCTGAGCGCGCCGGGCCTGTCTGCCGTCACCCAGGTCCTGCTCCGCAAGCCGGACTGCATCTACATCAACGACGGCATGTACGGGGCGCTGTGGGAATTGCGTTGCAACGGCCAGAAGCGCTACGCGTGCCGCTGTTTTCGAGCAGGCCGTCCGCTCGAAGGCGAGACCCGCTCGCTGCGCGTATTCGGCCCGACCTGCGACTCGACCGACGTGCTGCCGAGCCCGCTCGAACTGCCGGCCGACATCCGCGCGGGCGACTACGTCGAGTTCGGCGCCATCGGCGCCTACAGCCTGAGCGGCCGTACCGATTTCAACGGCCTGTACAGCGACACCGTCGTGACGATCTCGAACGAGGCGGAACGACCTCCGTCCTAGGCGGCCATCGGCATCGCGTCGAGTGCGTCCAGGATCACGTCGACGCCGGCGCCGTCACGGTGCGAATGCTCGCTCAGCCGCCGCCGCCAGGTCCGTGCGCCGGGCTCGCCGGCGAACAGACCGACCATGTGCCGGGTGATGCGCCCGAGCTTCTCGCCGTCGGCGAGCTGCCGCTCGACGTAGGGAAGCATCGCGTCGACGATCTCGCGGCGTGCGGGCGGCTTCCAGTCCGGGCGCAGGCGATGTTCCAGCCGCGCCAGGAAATACGGGTCCTGGTAGGCCTGCCGCCCGATCATCACGCCGTCCACGCGCCCGAGCACGTTCTCGGCCTGCGCGAGTTCCGTGACCCCGCCGTTGACGACGATCGTGAGCTCGGGAAACTCGTCCTTGAGAGCGAAGACGCGCTCGTGCCGGAGCGGCGGTACTGTGCGATTCTCCTTCGGGCTCAGTCCGTCGAGGAGCGCGATCCGCGCATGCACGATGAATTTTTTGCAGCCCGCGGCGGCCACGACCTCGACGAAGCGCGACAGGAATTC
>JBAUVS010000516.1:0-2650 GCA_049583345.1 Woeseiaceae bacterium | reverse complement strand
CCCGAGGATCTGATCAAACGTCTGAATGAGGGCAAGGTCTACGTGCCTGAAACGGCTCAGCAAGCCTTGCAACACTTCTTCAGCGTCGGGAATCTCACGGCGCTGCGCGAGCTCGTCATGCGCGCGGCAGCGGAACGTGTCGATGCGGATGTGCTGACCTGGAGACGGGCCCGGGCGATCGACAGGCCCTGGCCCACGCAAGAACGGATTATGGTATTGATCGGAGAGTCGCCGGACAGCGCACGGCTTGTCCGCCTCGGGAAGCGCCTGGCTGGAGCCGGCGACGTCGCATGGATCGTGGCTCATGTGCACCCGCCGGACTTCGCGGCATCAACGCCGGGCGAATACGTAACGCCGGCGCTGAAGCTGGCGGAAGAGCTCGGGGCCGAGACGGTCCTGCTGTCCGGGAACGATCTCGTCGAAGAGATACTCGCTTCGGCGGCAGAGCGCAACGTGACGCAGATCGTCGTCGGGCGCTCGCGCCGCCGCTGGCGGCTTCCGGCCTTGCAGCGTTCGCTCGCGACCGAGCTGCTCAAGCGGAGCCGCAACGTCGACATTACCGTCGCCGCAATGGCGGATACATTGCCGCTGAAGCCGGCGACTGCTGCGGGCCGGCTAACCCTGAGCCACCGGGGCTGGAAGGGCTATGCGGAGGCGGTATTGGCCACGGCCGGTTGCGCACTTATCGCCTGGTTTCTCGACCCCTTACTGGAAACCGCCAATCTCGGCCTGATCTTTCTGACCGGCGTGCTGATCGCGGCGGTCCGCTCGGGACTTGGGCCCGCGCTTTTTGCCAGCATACTGAGCTTCCTCGTCTTCAACTTCTTCCTGACCGAGCCGCGTTACACCTTCTCGGTCTCCGCCGAACACGATGCCTTGACCCTCACATTCTTCCTGGTCGTGGCCCTCGTCACCGGCCAGCTCGCCGCGCGCGTCCACCGGCAGATCGCTACGATACGTGCGACCAGCCGGCGCGTCGCCTCGATTGGCGATTTCAGCCGGCGCCTGACGGGAATAGTGACTCGCGATGGCTGCGCTCGGGTATTGACCGAATACCTGCGATCGACGCTGGCGCTCGATGCCATCGTGTTGTTCCGCGATTATGCCTTGAGACTCGCTGTTGCATCCGGCGACGCCCGTGGCGGGTTAACGGATACCGAACAGGCGGCGGCGGAGTGGGCTTACGACCATCGTGAACCTGCCGGTCGCGGTACGGGTACACTGCCCGCCAGCGCTTTTCTGTTCGTCCCCCTGTCCGGGCAGGAGGAGGTGCTGGGCGTCGTCGGCGTAAGGGCACGCGACGGCCGCAGGACGCTGGACGCAGAACAGAAGCGGCTCCTGTTCGCCATGCGGGACCAGGCGAGCACCGCGCTCGAGAGGCTGAAACTGGCGGCAGCGATGGAAAGCACGCGCCTGCTTACGGAGACGGAGAAGCTACGCGCCGCCCTGCTCTCTTCGGTCTCTCACGATTTGAGGACGCCCCTGGTTTCGATCAAGGGGGCGACAACCGCACTACTCGACCTCGATACGACGCTCGATCCGTCCGACAAGCGGGAATTGCTGGAAAACGTCGTTCAGGAAACCGATCGCCTCAATCGTTACGTGCAGAATCTGCTCGACATGACGCGCCTCGGCTATGGTGCCGTGACGCCCCAGGCCGACTGGCGCGACGTCCGCGAGATCATCGGCTCTGCCCGGCGTGCGCTGCAGCACGTTCTCGACTCACGGCCGGTGCACGTCTCGATCCCGGATGGACAGGAGCTCATATTCACAGACTCCGCATTACTCGAGCAGATCCTGGTGAACCTGTTGGAGAATGCCGCGAAGTATTCCCCGCAAGGGACGCCCATCGTGGTCGAGGGGCACCGCGCGGGACACGAATTCGAGCTGGCGGTCTCCGATCGCGGGCCGGGCATCCCGCTCGCCGAGCGCGATAAGGTGTTCGACCTCTTCAGCCGGGCACGCGCGAGCGATCGGCAGACGGCCGGGACGGGCATGGGACTCGCTATCTGCAAGGGCTTTGCCGAAGCGCTCGGCGGGAGCATCCAAGTTGGCGATGCGCCGGACAACGGAGGTGCCCGATTTCGGGTTTGCCTGCCGCAACCCGGCGAGGCACCGCACGAAGAAGGAGCGTCCTGATGACGACGGGCACACCCCTGCTGCTCGTGGTCGATGACGAGCTGCCGATACGAAAATTCCTTCGGATCAGCCTCAGCGCCGAGCACTACTCGGTTGTCGAAGCCGCAAACGGTGCTGAGGCGCTCCGCCAGGTAAGCGAGCGCTCACCCGATCTCGTGATCCTTGATCTCGGACTGCCCGACGTCCAGGGCGAGGAACTGATCGAAGGTATCCGCGCCGTATCGGCGGTCCCGATAATCGTCTTGTCGATTCGCGCGGCCGAGGGCCAGAAGATTGCCGCATTCGATGCCGGCGCCAGCGACTACGTCACCAAGCCTTTTTCACTCGGCGAACTCACGGCGCGCATCCGGGCCTTGCTTCGAGACCGCCGCTCGGGCCCGGCAGCCGGATCGATCTTCAACGTCGGGAAGGTTCGGGTCGACATCGCCAAACACCGGGTGCGCCTCGACGGGGTGGAAATCAGGCTCACACCGAAAGAGTTCGATCTGCTCGCGTTGCTGATCGCCAACCA
>JBAUVS010000515.1:0-2463 GCA_049583345.1 Woeseiaceae bacterium | reverse complement strand
ATCGTGTAGCTGAGCTGAAGCCCGATGCCGTCCAACCACCCCGGCAGATTTTCCGGGAAGTAGGTCAGGCCGAACTCCCATCCTTTCAACGTACCGCTGCCGGCGTTGTCCGGCTGGCTCAGGACGTAGGTGTACGGGCCCAGGTCGGGCACGTCGTTCGGCACGTCCACGACGACCGGGTTACGAAAATTGACGATCCATCCGTCGATCTCACGGTCGAACCAGGTCGCATACACGACACTGTCTTTCGCGAAGTACCACTCGAGGGAGATATCGTAGTTCTTCGACTTGACCGGCTTGAGGTCCGGATTGCCGCCGCTGGCCGTGCCGTACCCGATGTTCGTCACATCGGGGAAATAGGCGATATACGGACTGAGATCGCCGAAACTCGGCAGATCGAAAGTTTCCGTGTAGCTGAAACGTGCCAGCAGGTCGTCCGAGATCCCCCAACGCAGCATCAGGCTGGGTAACAGCGTGTCGTTCTGATTGTTGCCCGTCAGAAATTCGCCGGCGTTGTCCGGATCGAGGATCGTCATGTCCGTGTTGGCGTCGAGCCAGCGGAAGCCGAAGCGCCCGTCGACGAATCCGCCGTTTTCGAGCGGAACCTCGAAATCGGCCTGCGCGTAGGCGGCGAGTTGCACCTCGTCGATCAGAAAATTCAGTTCGTAGCGGCCCGGATCGTAGGCCGGGAAGCCGTACGCCTCGCGCAGCGCGTCCTTGTTGGCCAGGATGTAGCTGTCGCTCGCGACCGCCCACGCGTGCGGGATGCCCGCCTGCGGGAAGAAACCCGTGGTCGTCGACCCGATACCCGGAAAATCATCCAGTCCGTAGCCGGCGAGGGGGCCGCCCGAAAAGAAGACGTCGCGCTGCGATGCGCCGCGGTCGTCGTAGCGGACTCCGAAGCTGATCGTGTGGACGGGTCCCCAGTGAACATTGTAGTCGCCGTCCATCGTCCAGGTCTTGGCGTCGCCGTCGTCGCGTGTACCGTTGTCATACGCCCAGTCCAGGTTGTAGGCGCTCGAATCGGTCGGATCGGCACCGATGTATTCCAGGGCGGGCGTGCCGTTGCCCTGATTGAAAGTGACGAAGAGCCGCGGATAAACGCGTCCGAACCGGACGGCGAAGAAGTCTCGTTCCCAGTCGCTCTTCTGATAGACAAGCTCCGACTCCAGCGTGAAGTCTTCGTTGATGTTCCATTTGCCGCGCAAAGCGTACAGGTAGCTGTCCGTCTTCTGTGTTTCCGTATCGCCGCTCGTGAAGCTGAACCCGTCGTTGACGTATCGCGAGTTGATGACGTTGGTTCCCGGATGGAACGTAACGGGATCGGCCGGGTCGACGGAACCCCACCAGTCCACGAACTGGAACCAGATCTTGTTGTATACGTCGTTTCTGAAGCCGTTGTAGAAAGCTTCGAAGGTATATTCGGACCGATCATCCGGCGCGAACTGAAGCGACAGGTTCCAGGCCGGGCGCTCCCGCTCGCCGGTATTATCGTTCGAGATCACGGCATCGCGGCTGTGCACGAATTCGATGTCGGTCGCGACGTCCAGCGTCGAGCCGGGCGCGGTAGGAAGTCCATTCTCCAGGCCCGGCGTCCAGAGCGGCGGGAACAGACGTTCCAGCGGCGCATCGGGGTCGTCGGGCGGCCGAAACGGCACGCTCGCTCCGCTGATCGCGATCTGGTCGCGGTAATTGGTACGCAGGTAGGACACGTTGAACAACGCGCCGAATTCGCCGCCGGCCAGGTCCCACCGATCGCTCCAGAGCAGGCTGACCGCCGGATCCGTCTTGCCGGCCTCTTCCTGGTCGACCGCACGTGCGTATACGGAAAGCTTCTGGCCGTCGAAATCGAACGGCCGGTGCGTATGAATATCGATACCCCCGGCGATACCTCTGGCAATGTGTTCAGGGGAGCGCGTCTTGTAGACGTCGAGCTGCTTGATCAGCGTGGCGGGAATGTCTTCGAGTGCGACGTAGCGGCCTATCGTCGTGAAGATGTTGCGTCCGTTGACGGTAGTAGTGACGTCCGACAATCCGCGGATTTGAACGGAGCTCACTTCGCCGCCGCCCCTCGCCGTCGTTTGCACGCCCGGGATTCGCTGCAGCGCTTCGGCCACCTGGTTGTCGGGGAACTTGCCGATGTCCTCGGCGACCAGCGCGTCGACGATCGGTACGGATTTGCGCTTGACGTCGACCGCCGCGGTCAGCGAATACCGGATGCCACGCACGACGACCTCGTCGACGATCTCACTGGTTCCCTCGGGCGCCGGCCCGTTCCGGCTCGTCTCCCCCGGCGACACCGCCGTCGCGTTTTTTGGGTCCCGGTCACCTCGCTCCGTTGCTTCGACGTCCGTCGAGGCTCTGCGGATTACCACGGTCCCGTCGTTGATGAATTGAAACTCCAGACCCGAGTTTGCCAAGAGCATATCCAGTGCGACGGCCGGATCGTCCACTCCCTGGACG
>JBAUVS010000514.1:0-1665 GCA_049583345.1 Woeseiaceae bacterium | reverse complement strand
GGCGGCGTCTGGGCGCGCGCGGTCCCGCCGAGTCCTGCGGCGAGCGCGGCGGCGATGAAGGTCCTGCGATTCGTGCTCACATCAGCCCCCTGTAGATGAAGTCCGTGAAACGTGCGAAACCCTTGCCCGCGGCGTACAGCGCGGGCCGGAGGCTCAGGAAGTCGTAGGCGACGTTGTGGTGATAGCCGGAGACTTCCATCTGCACGTCGAATTTCTGCCAGCTCCGCCCGTCGTCGAGGCTGGTGTGGATCGTGAGGATGTTGCGGATATTGGTGAGCCGGATGCGCATCGCCCGCGGCATGGCAGCCGCCGCCGCGGCGTCGCGCTGTCCCGGCGGCGTACCGCGCAGCCGCTGCAAACCGTAACGGTGCATCACGAGCCCCTTCGGCCCGAAGCCGAGACCTGCATAGAGGCGACGGTTATAGAAGAGCAACAGGCCGGCCTCGGTGCCTTGATCAATCTCGATACCGGCTTCGACGCTGTAGCTCTGGTCGCCGACGATGCAGGTGATCGGCGAGGAGTCGCCCGGCGTCGTGCCCTTCGCGCGCAGTATCAGCTTGCCGTCCGCGAGGCGCGCCCGCTCGCGTTCGTTCGGCGCGGGATCGTAGAACGCCCACTGAACACCGAAGCGGTCCGTGCCGAAGTCGTCGCTGAGCGGCTGGCCGTGCGGCGCAGGGCCTGCGTCGATGGGCTTGGTGAGCGGTTTCGACAGGTCGCCGCCGAGCGCCTCCACCCAGCCCTCGTCGGTGAAGCGGACCGGCTCGAGCAGTGTCTGCCGGCCCAGCGTCCAGTAGCCGTTCTCGTAGCCGTGATAGATCATCCACCAGCAGTCCGCGGGACCTTCGAACAGCGTGGCATGGCCGCGCGACCACCATTTCTCCGTCGCGGAGCGGGTGCGGATGACGGGATTACCGGGGTCGTTCTCCCACGGGCCGTCGATCGAGCGCGAGCGCGCCATGATCACCATGTGCCCCGTCGGCGGCCCGGCCGTCCCGCCGACCGCGGTGACCATGTAGTAGAAGTCTCCGCGGCGTACGACCTTGGGCCCCTCCGGAGCGAAGGTCTCGACGACCCAGTCTTCGGGGTAGTGCCACGGATCGTAGACGTGTTCGACGTCGCCGGCGGTCGCCAGGCCGTCGGCCGACAGTCTCACCCGGTCGCCGCCCGAGAGGAACAGCCAGCGCGTGCCGTCCTCGCCGACCGCGTGGCCCGGATCGATGTGATTGTGCAGCCCGAGATCGATCGGGTCCGACCACGGACCGTCGATACGATCGGCATGGATGACGTAGATCGAACGGTAGTCCGGAAAGCGCGCCGGGATGTAGCAGAAATAGCGCCCGTCGTGCTTGACGAGCTCGGGCGCCCACACCGAGCCTATGGGTTTTTCGAGCGCGGCCGTCACCGGCGTCCAGTTGACGAGGTCGCGGCTGTGCCAGATCACGATACCGGGGTAGGTATCGAAACTGGAGAACGTCAGGTAGTAGTCATCGCCGTCGGCAAAGATCGTCGGGTCGGGATGGTCGCCCGCGAACACGGGATTCAGGAACGTGCCGTCGCCTAGGTCCGCGCGCCGCTGGCCCTCGTAGCCCTTGCCCCAGTGCATGTCGGCGTAAGGGTCGAGCGAGGAACTCGCACGCGAGCCCTGCGCCAGCGCGGCGCGGCCGA
>JBAUVS010000513.1:0-3112 GCA_049583345.1 Woeseiaceae bacterium | reverse complement strand
TCGATGCCGATCGCTGCGGCCCAGGGCGGCAGTTCCCGGCCCGCGACACGGTTCCACAATCGACTCCGGCCGAAAGGCAAATAGACCAACACGCCGATACCGCGCTCCTCGGCGACCGGGAACACCTCGGTCGCCGCATTGCGGTTATCGACGGCATAGTCGACGCCGATAAAGTCGATCGGCTCCTTGCGCATGACCTCGACGAGGTCGGGGTAACGGGATTCGCCGGTATACGTCACGCCGATGTCGCGCAGTCGCCCCCGGGCTTTGAGGTCCCGGAGGATGCCCAACTGCGTCGGCACGTCCTGGAGATTGTGCACCTGGATCAGGTCGATCGGGTCCTTGCCGATATACGCGAACGAACGCTCGGCCTGGGCCCGCGCCTCGTCGGGGTTGGCGCTCGTACCGCCGCGCGGCACGACATTCAGCTTGGTTGCCCAGAACACTTTGTCGGTCGCCCCGAGATCCTGCGCCACCTGCCCCGCGACTTGCTCGGATGCACCGTAGCTCGGTGCCGTGTCGAAGACCGTACCGCCGTTGTCGAGCAGGGCGCCGATCACGTCGCGAACGACGCCGACGTCGCCGCTGTCTGCGGCACGCCGGAACGAAGCCGAACTCCCCAGCCCGACGATCGGCAATTTCTCTCCCGTCCCAGGGATGGCGCGTTTGATCAGCTCGCCGCGTTGCAGGGCGTGCAGCAAACGGATGGGCAACAAGCTGGTCGCGCCGGCGAGTGCCGAGAGTTTCAGAGCGTCGCGTCGAGTCGCCACCGGCAGATCAGGAGCGGCGTTGCACCGCGAACTCGGCGATCGCGATGAGCGCCTGTTTGTAGTCCGAGTCGGGGACGTCGGCCAGCGCGGCAATCGCGTGATCGGCCGCCTCCTGGGCACGGGCCGCCGTATACTGCAGCGCGCCGGTCGACTCGATGATGGCCTGGATCCGTTCGAGATTGTCCAGGCCGCCCTCGAGGATCGCCCCGCGAATCAGTTCCCTGTCGTCTGCCGAGCCCTTGCGCATCGCGTAGATCAGCGGCAGCGTCGCCTTGCCCTCGGCGAGGTCGTCGCCCAGGTTCTTGCCAAGTTCGTCGGCCGAGGCATTGAAGTCGAGCGCGTCGTCGACTAGCTGGAAGGCCCGGCCGAGTTCCTGGCCGTAGCGGATCATCGCGGACTCCTCCGCGGCGGACCGTTCGGCGAGGACGGCGGCGATCTGCGCGCCGGCCTCGAACAGCCGCGCGGTCTTGCGGTAGATGACTTGCTGGTAGGCGGCCTCGGTCGTGTCCGGGTCGTGCACATTCATGAGCTGCAGGACCTCGCCGGCGGCGATCGTGTTGGTCGCGTCGGCCAGGATCTGCATGACGCGCATGCTGTCGATCTCGACCATCATCTGGAAGGCCCGCGAATACAGGAAGTCGCCGACCAGCACGCTGGCCTGGTTGCCGAACACGGTGTTCGCCGAGTCCTTGCCGCGGCGCCGCGACGACGAGTCGACGACGTCGTCGTGCAACAGCGTCGCCGTGTGGATGAACTCGATGATGGCGGCGGCGCGGACGTGCTGGGGACCGCCGTAGCCGAAGGCGCGCGCGGCCAGCAGCACGATCATCGGCCGCAGGCGCTTGCCGCCGGACATGACGATGTATTCGGAGACCTGCGAGACCAGCGCGACATCGCTCTCCAGGCTCGCCGAGATGAGGCGGTCGACGGCGCGCATGTCGTCGTGCGCGAGCGCCAGTACGTCCTCGAAGCTGGGGAGGTCGACAGAATTGTCTATTGCGTACATTACGCTGAATCATGCCTGATTCCGTCTGCATTGGCGACCGGGCAGGGACCCCGAAGGCATTGATTCGCGTGGTTTAAGCCATTGAATTGTGGACCAAATTCGCGGTACCCGGACGTTGACCCGGGGCGGTGGAATCTATAGAATGCCGGCTCCTTCGAGGCAGGCGCCAGGGCGGCGTTCGCGCTGCGGCAGCCGGGCCCGGATAAATCTCTTGATTCTCAGTGGGTTGCGCGGCAAGCGCGGCTCACGACACGGAGCAGAATTACGATGTACGCGGTTTTTCGCAGCGGCGGCAAACAGTACCGCGCGGCAGAGGGCGACGTCCTGCGCCTCGAGAAGATCGAGGCCGACGAGGGCGCGACGGTCAAGTTCGACGAGGTCCTGCTGGTGGGCGAGGGCGGCGACGTCAAGGTCGGCAGCCCGCTCGTGGCCGGCAGCGCCGTCAGCGCAAAGGTGCTGCGCCAGGGCAAGTCGGACAAGGTGTCGGTCGTCAAATTCCGGCGCCGGCAGAATTACCTGCGCCAGGGTTCGCACCGGCAGTTCTTCACCGAAGTGGAGATCACGGACATCTCTGGCACGGGCGTGAAGAAGGCCCCCGCGAAGGCCGCGCCGGCCGAAGAGAAGGCCGCAGCGGAAAAGCCGGCCGCGAAGAAGACGGCGGCCAAAAAAGCTCCGGCCAAGAAGGCTTCGGCCAGGAAAGCGCCGGCCAAGAAGACCGCGGCGAAGAAGACGAGCTCGAAGAAAAAGACGACCAAGAAGGCGGACAAGTAGTCCGGGTCGAACACAGAACAGGTATTAGACGATGGCACACAAGAAAGCAGGCGGCAGCAGCAAGAACGGCCGCGATTCGGAATCCAAGCGCCTCGGCGTCAAGATCTTCGGCGGCCAGTCGGTGCTCGCCGGCAACATCATCGTGCGCCAGCGCGGCACGCGCTTCCATGCGGGCGTCAACGTCGGCATCGGCCGCGACCACACCCTGTTCGCCCGCAAGGACGGCCAGGTGAAGTTCGAGAAGAAGGGCCCGAAGCAGCGCCAGTTCGTCAGCGTGGAGTCGGAGTCGTAGGAACGGCGCTTGCCGCCGCGACCGGTCGCGCTGACAAGCAGCGCTCCTGCAGATAACCCCGCGTGCGCGGGGTTTTTCGTCTGGCAGGCTAGAATCCAGCCATGAAATTCGTCGATGAGGCCACAATCCGCGTGCAGGCCGGCAACGGCGGGCCCGGCGCGCTGAGTTTCCGGCGCGAGAAGTACATCGAGCGGGGCGGGCCGGACGGCGGCGACGGCGGTGACGGCGGCAGCGTGTATCTCGTCGCGGAACCCTCGCTGAACACCCTCGCGG
>JBAUVS010000512.1:0-6191 GCA_049583345.1 Woeseiaceae bacterium | reverse complement strand
CGTCGACTCGATGCATCGACGCGACTGGCCGGCCTGCGTCTGTGTCTTCGATCCGGACTGGCACCAGGGCATCGTGGGCCTGATCGCCGCGCGTGTGCGGGAACGCTGCCACCGGCCCGTCGTCGCTTTCGCGCCGGACTCGGACGGCCTGCTGAAGGGCTCGATGCGCTCCGTGCCCGGCATCCATGCGCGCGACCTGATCGAAGCCGTGTCCGGCACCCATCCAGGGCTCGTGGTGCGCTTCGGCGGGCATGCGATGGCGGCGGGACTGACCATCGCGACGCGGGACCACGAGGTCTTCGCCGGCGCGATTGCGGCCCAGGTCGGGCGGCTCTACCCGGAGGCGGATTTTTCCGGCGCGATCGTGGCGGACGGCGTGTTGACGGCGGAGGCGGTCGACCGTTTCGGAGGCTTCCTGCCGCTGGCGAAGGGACTCCGCGATGCCGGACCCTGGGGATCCGGCTTCCCGGAACCGGTCTGGGTCGGCGATTTCCAGGTGCTCGAGCAACGCACCGTCGGCCAGGGCCACGCGAAGCTGAGGGTGAGGGCGCTGGACGGCGGCGTGCCGGTCGATGCGATCGCCTTCAATCAGTCGACACCGAGGCGACGCGGCCCGGTGCAGCTCGCCTTCCGCCTCGATGTGAATCGCTACGCCGGCAGTGAGAGTGCGCAGCTGGTGGTGGAGCAGATCGCGGGCGTGACCGCGGACGGCACGTGATACTATCCGGCCGCGCCACTCGAGAGGATTGCAGGACTCAGGCATGGAAACGACGCATATCCGGCAAACGATCACGGATCTCGCCGAACGCAGCTCCGCGTTGAGGAGGTATCTTTGACTACGACGGCAAAGCCGAGCGACTCGCCGAAGTCCGCCGTGAGCTCGAACAGCCCGACGTGTGGAGCAAGCCCGAGCGCGCCCAGGCGCTGGGCCGGGAGCGATCCGAACTCGAGAAAGTCGTCAAGGTCCTCGATGCGCTGACGACGGGTCTGGCCGAAGCCAGCGAATTGCTGGCGCTCGCCGTCGAGGAAGAGGACGCCGGCACCGCCGAAGAGGTCGGCCACGACGTCGACGGTCTGGAGCAGCAACTGGCCGCGCTGGAGTTCCGGCGGATGTTCTCGGGCGAGATGGACGCCAGCAATGCGTACCTGGATATCCAGTCCGGGGCGGGCGGCACCGAGGCGCAGGACTGGGCCGAAATGCTGCTCAGGATGTACCTGCGCTGGGCCGAGGCCCACGAATTCCGGACCGAGGTCATCGAGGCCTCGGCCGGGGAAGTGGCCGGGATCAAGAGCGCGACGGTGCACGTGGCGGGTGAGTATGCCTACGGCTGGCTGCGCACGGAGACCGGGGTGCACCGGCTCGTCCGCAAATCGCCCTTCGATTCGGGCAACCGCCGCCATACCTCGTTCGCGTCGGTGTTCGTTGCGCCGGAAGTGGATGACGAGATCGACATCGATATCGATCCCTCCGACCTGCGCATCGATGTCTATCGCGCCAGCGGCGCCGGCGGTCAGCACGTCAACCGGACCGAGTCGGCCGTGCGCATTACCCACCTGCCGACCAACATCGTCGTGCAGTGCCAGAACGACCGATCCCAGCACAAGAACAAGGCGCAGGCCATGAATCAGCTGCGTGCCAAGCTGTACGAATTCGAGATGCAGAAGCGCCGGGCGGAGGCGTCGGCCGTCGAGGAGAGCAAGGCGGACGTCGGATGGGGGAGCCAGATCCGCTCCTACGTACTCGATCAGAGCCGGATCAAGGATTTGCGAACCGGCGTGGAAACCGGTAACACTCAGGCGGTACTGGATGGCGACCTCGACGAATTCATCGAGGCCAGCCTCAAGCAGGGACTTTAGGTCAGGCAGGAAATGTAGGCACGTGACGGACGACCCCCGGCAGGACGAAGGCAAACTCATCGCGGAACGGCGCCGCAAGCTCGATGCACTGCGGGAGCGGGGCAACGCCTATCCGAACGACTTTCGCCGCAATGCCACGGCGGACGAACTGCACAAGACCTTCGAGGATCACGACGACGACACGCTGCGCGAGGAAAACGTGGTCGTCGCGGTCGTCGGCCGCATGATGGCCAAGCGAGTCATGGGCAAGGCGAGCTTCATCAAGCTGCAGGACCGCAGTGGGCAGATCCAGGTGCGACTCGAGCGCGACCGTCTTGCCGACGGCCTCTACCAGGAGTTCAAAAAGTGGGACGTCGGCGACATCGTCGCCGCCGGCGGCAGCCTGTTCCGCACCAAAACCGGCGAGCTCACGGTCATGGCCACCGAGGTCCGCCTGCTCACGAAGTCGCTGCGTCCGCTGCCCGAGAAGTTCCACGGCCTGGCAGACCAGGAGACGCGGTATCGCCAGCGCTACGTCGATCTGATCATGAACGACGACTCGCGCAGGATATTCCGCACGCGCTCGGCGATCGTCGCATACATCCGTGCCTTCCTCGATGCCCAGGACTACCTCGAAGTCGAAACGCCGATGATGCAGTCGACCCCGGGCGGCGCGATCGCGCGGCCGTTCACGACGCACCACAACGCACTCGACATGCAGCTTTTCCTGCGTATCGCGCCGGAACTCAATCTCAAGCGACTGATCGTCGGCGGCCTCGAACGCGTCTACGAGATCAATCGGAATTTCCGCAACGAGGGCGTGTCGACGCAACACAATCCCGAATTCACGATGCTCGAGCTGTATCGCGCGTATGCCGATTACGAAGACCTGATGGACATGGTGGAAGCCCTGATGCACGGTATGGCGGACGCCGTGCTCGGCAGCAGCGCTGTCAGATACCAGGGCGAGGAATACGACTTCGGCCGGCGCTTCCCGCGGCTCACGGTCGAGGAACTCGTGCTGACGCACAACCCGGAGATCGACCGCGAGCGGCTCCGCGACCGCGACTACCTCGCCGGAGTCTGCGAGCGGCTCGGCATTCCGGTCGAAGACGGCTTCGGCGCAGGCAAACTGCAGATCGAACTGTTCGAGAAGACCTGCGAGGAGAAGCTGCGCGAACCCGTTTTCGTCACGCAATATCCCACCGAGGTTTCGCCGCTGTCACGCTGTAACGACGACGACCCGTTCGTCACCGATCGCTTCGAGTTCTTCGTGGCCGGCCGCGAGATCGCCAACGGCTTCTCGGAGCTCAACGATCCCGAGGAGCAGGCTGCCCGGTTCCGCGCGCAGGCGGCGAATCGCGAAGCGGGCGACCAGGAGGCCATGGCCTTCGACCACGACTACATCCGCGCGCTCGAATACGGCATGCCGCCGACCGCGGGCATCGGCGTGGGCATCGATCGCTTGGTGATGCTGTTCACCGATTCGGCATCGATCCGCGATGTGCTGCTGTTCCCGCACATGCGCCCCGAGGTCTTCGACTCCTGAATGACGCCGGGGAGGCAGGCGCCGCGGTCGCTGCCTGTAGGAGCGCTGCTTGTCAGCGCGACCTGTGGCGGCGACGAGCGCCCCTCCTACGACAGGGAATACGGCAGCGGCTGTTCCGTGAGCGTCGCGCCGTTGAGCTCGAGGCTGCCGGCGTCGGCGGCGACGGGCACGACGGCGAGCAGTTCGTTGCCGATCGCGTTGACGACCTCGCCGACGTCGCGCGTCCCGTCGGAGACCTTGTCGCCGGCCGCGGCCGGCGTCCGGGACTCGAAGCGCCGCAGCCGGCGCTTGCTGGCGCCGCGGTAATGCGTGCGCGAGACGATCTCCTGGCCGGGATAGCAACCCTTGCTGATGCTGACCGCACCGAGCCGGTCCAGGTTCAGCATGTGGGGGGTGAACGTCTCGGACTGCGGCCCGGAAATTTCCGCGATACCGGCGCGGAGATTGTCCCGTCGCCATTCATCCGGCGGGCCGGCGATGCCGAGTTGTTCGGCGGTCGCCGGGCCCTGCTCGAAGCGGATCCTGGCGCGGAAGCGGAACATCGCGAAGCGGCGGCCGACCTCGTCGACGAGATCGGCCGGCAACGCCAGCGTAAAGCCGCCTTCGGTTCGTGCCACCCGCATGATGCAGATCACGCGTCCCCTGGGATTGCACCATGCCGACAGGAGTGGGCCGTCGTCGGTCTCGAGTGCCC
This sequence comes from Woeseiaceae bacterium, assembly GCA_049583345.1. Lineage (GTDB taxonomy): Bacteria > Pseudomonadota > Gammaproteobacteria > Steroidobacterales > Woeseiaceae > UBA1847. Next base: position 2,112 of record JBAUVS010000512.1, on the reverse strand, counting down.
GCAAGTCCGCGGCGAGTTGTGCTTGCAGGAAATCGAACGCGTCAGGGCCGCTGACGGATAGGGAGGCGTAATCGGCTGTCGGCATGCTGCACACATTGTACGCGCTCGCGCGGCACACATTCCGGTCCATGCGATCGGCGGCAGGCTCTGGCATACTCTCGCCTTGCGAACGCGGCCCGGGCTCGGCGACGCATCGAATCTTGTACATGGAAAGTATTATTTAACAGGCAGTTATGAGCGATTCTGAAAGGCCTTTGTCACCCTATTTATCGGTCTATCGCTGGCCGGTCACGATGACCGTCTCGATCCTGCACCGGGTCAGCGGTGTGACCCTGTCAATCGGGCTCGTCCTTTTGGCCGCGTGGCTCGTGCGGGCGGCCGCGGGCCCCGAGCAGTACCAGGGCATCCGCGTCGCGCTGGGTTCGCTGCCGGGACGGCTGCTGCTCGTGCTCATCAGCCTGGCGTTCTTCCTGCACCTGGCAAACGGCATCCGGCACCTGGCCTGGGACCTCGGCTACGGCTTCGAGAAGCAGCAGGCGAACGCATCGGCATGGTTCGTCGTCGTGCTCGCGGCAGCCCTGACCATCCTGTTCTGGGTTTTCGCCTCATGAGCCTGCGCACCCCGCTCGGGCGCGTCCTGGGACTGGGCTCGGCGCGCGACGGCACGCGACATTTCATGGCGCAACGCGTGTCCGCGGTCGCACTCGCGCTGCTCGGTCCTTGGTTTGCGATCTCCCTCGCGCGGCTCGACAGCATGACCTATCTCGATGTCACGCGTTTCATCGCGCGGCCCATGAACGGCGTGTTGCTGATGCTGCTGTGTCTTACGCTGGCGCTGCACTCGCAGCTCGGCGTGCAGGTCGTCATCGAGGACTACGTGCACACGGACGGCCGCAAGCTGTTCTATCTCCTGCTGTCGAAATTCATTCACGTGCTGGTCGCCGTGGCCGCGGTCTATGCCGTGCTCAGGATCGGGGTCGGCCGGTGAGCGCGCTCGAGTTCATCGATCACAGCTACGACGTCATCGTCGTCGGTGCCGGGGGCGCCGGCCTGCGCGCTACCTTCGGGCTCGCCCACGCCGGTTTCAAGACCGCCTGCGTCACCAAGGTGTTCCCGACGCGCAGCCACACGGTCGCCGCGCAGGGCGGGATCAGCGCCGCGCTCGGCAATATGGGGGAGGACGACTGGCGCTGGCACATGTACGACACGGTGAAGGGATCGGACTGGCTCGGCGACCAGGATGCGATCGAGTACATGTGCAAGGAGGCGCCCGACGCCGTCCTCGAACTCGAGCACTACGGCCTGCCGTTCTCGCGCACCCCGGAGGGGCGCATCTACCAGCGCCCGTTCGGCGGGATGACGACTCATTTCGGAGAGGGCACCGCCCAGCGTACTTGTGCAGCCGCGGATCGCACCGGCCACGCGATGTTGCACACGCTGTATCAGCAATCGCTGAAACACCATGCCGAATTCTTCATCGAATTCTTCGCGATCGACCTGATCATGGAAGACGGTGGTTGCCGGGGCCTCGTGGCGCTGGAACTGGCCACCGGCAGGCTGCATCGCTTCCGCGCGCACCAGACCGTGCTGGCCACCGGCGGCTACGGCCGTGCCTATTTCTCATGCACCTCCGCGCATACCTGCACGGGTGACGGCGGCGGGATGGTGTTGCGGGCGGGCCTGCCGCTTGCGGACATGGAATTCGTGCAGTTCCATCCGACCGGGATCTACGGCGCCGGCTGCCTCATCACCGAGGGCGTGCGCGGCGAAGGCGGCTATCTGACCAATTCGGACGGCGAGCGCTTCATGGAGCGGTACGCGCCGAATGCAAAGGATCTCGCCTCCCGCGACGTCGTGAGCCGGTCGATGACGATCGAAATTCGCGAGGGCCGCGGCGTCGGGCCCGACAAGGACCACATCCATCTGCATCTCGAACACCTGGGACCGGAAGTCATCCACGAACGCCTGCCGGGTATCGCCGAGTCGGCGCGGATTTTCGCCGGTGTGGACGTGACCCGGGAGCCGATCCCGGTGCTGCCGACGGTGCATTACAACATGGGCGGCATTCCGGCGAACATCCACGGCCAGGTCATGACGAGTCGCGACGGCGAT
>JBAUVS010000511.1:0-1662 GCA_049583345.1 Woeseiaceae bacterium | reverse complement strand
GCGCCGAGCTCCGGCGCCGCGGCATCCGTGAGCACACCCTGGAACGCGCCGATCGGCGTGCGGCGGGCCGAGACGATGACGATGGGGTCGGAGGCCACAATTTAGCCCTCGTTAAAATTATCGGCGGCTACTTTACACAGATCGGGCTCGCCGAGCACCTCGAGGATGCGTTGCCGCGCCAGCTCGGCCAGCACGCGATGGTCGCCGAAGGCCGGATCGTCAGGTTCGATCGGCGGCAGGATATCGATGCGCGGCCGCACCGGCCAGGGCCAGTTGCGGCCGGAAGGCATCATCTCGCGGGTGCGCGAGATGGCGATCGGTACGACCGGGAGGCGGCCGCGGATCGCCGCGACGAAAGCTCCGGGGCGGAACCGGGCAACGCCCGGCACATGATGAAAGGTGCCCTCGGGAAAGAACGCGAATGACTGGCCGCTCTGCGCGGCTTTCACGATGCTGCGGGCATCGCGGGAGCTGGCACCGACTTCGTGGCGTTCGACGAACTTCGAGCCCGCGCGCCGGAACAGAAAATGGGCGATCGGGATCTTGCGTATCTCGCCCTTGATGACGAAGGCGAAGCGGGCCGGCAGGTAGCCCTTGAGCAGGAAGCCGTCGACGTAGCTGGCATGGTTGGCGACGACGACCGCATCGCCGTCAGGCAAGTGCTCGCGGCCGTGGATCTCCGGCGGGACGCCGCTCAGGATGAAGATCGCCCGCGAGGCGCCCGCATTCAGCTTGTGACGCAGGTCGGCCATCGGCACGAGCAGGCTCGCGAGCAGGCCGGCCAGCAGGCAGAGCGCGAATACCAGCCACGCATACAGCCCGAAGGCGGCTCGCAGCACGCGCGTTGCCAGGCCGGCGCGGCCCGCATTCATCGCGGAAACGGGGCCGGGACGGCGGAAATGCGGCTCACGGGGTGCTCTGTGACGCAGATCACTTTATGTTAATGCCTTGCGGATTCTGTGACAGCGGTCACGCCGGTTGCGGCATGTCGTCAGCATACTCAAAACCTTGAAAAATCCGTCGCTTGGCGATGTCGAAATGCGAACGACCGGCGAGGCTCGGGTCCACGCCGGTGCGTGAGCGCCGGCGTATGCTACCGCAAAGGATTGCGCGACTGAACTGATGGAAGACATGGCCAGTACAGACCAGAACAATCCGGAATCGAAACACGTCGCCAGATCGGAAGAGCTCATAGACCGATTCCTCGACGCGATCTGGATGGAACGCGGCCTTTCCCAGAATACGCTCGGCGCCTATCGTGCCGACCTGATGACCCTGGCGAGGGGCCTGGCGGAGGCCGGCAAGTCCATCGAGCAGGCCAGCAAGGCCGATCTGCTCGGCTTCATCGCGGACCGGGTCGAGGGCGGTGCCAAGCCGCGGTCGACGGCCCGCCAGCTATCGAGTTTCCGGCGCTTCTACCGATACCTCGTGCGTGAAGGTTTGCGTGACGCCGACCCGACGGCGGACATCGAGATGCCGAGGATCGGTCGCTCGCTGCCGAAGTCCCTCAGCGAGGACGAGGTGGATTCGCTGCTGAACGCGCCGAACACCGACGAGCCGCTCGGTCACCGCGACCGTGCCATGCTCGAGTTGCTGTATGCGACGGGCCTGCGTGTCTCCGAGCTGATCAACCTCCGCCAGTCACAGGTCAACTTCAACCAG
>JBAUVS010000510.1:0-8016 GCA_049583345.1 Woeseiaceae bacterium | reverse complement strand
CGGCCGCTCCGCTCGAGCGTGGCTCCTCGGCGCGTGCGGCGGACTTCCCGAGCGCCTTTTCGACGGCGGAACGATCCATCTCGATCGAGCCCTTGAAGCTTGCGCCTTCGTCGAGGCCGACCACCGGCGCGATGATATTGCCCTTGACCTTGGCGTTCACATGAATGACCACTTTCTCCGTCGCGTACAGATCGCCTTCGGTAACGCCGTCGACGGCGATCGACTTGGCGTAGACGTCGGCCTTGACTTTGCCTTGCTTGCCGATCGTCAGGTGGCTGTTCCTGAGTTCGACCGTCCCGCTGACGTCACCTTCGATGCGCAGGTCCTCGTTACCGCGCACGTCGCCATTGATCTGGATCGACTGTCCGATCACGGCGACGTGCCCGGAAGTCTCCGCGCCGGCCGGCCGCAATGCACTCGGCAGTACCCGCGCAGTCTCACTCGAATTTTCGTGCGTTTCGTCGTCCTTTCTTCCACGTTCGAACATGGCATTCCCTCCGTAACACGACGTGCAAAAAACCTAACTAACACGCGCACCTGAAACGAACAAGTGTCGCTCGAATGCGACGCCGGCAGCCACTTCGACGAGACCGGCGGCTCCTACGTCTACACGCGGGAAGCTTTCGGCGAGTTCACGGGCTTCCAGGTCGGCTGGATGTCGTGGCTGACGCGCGTCGCGGCCGGCGCCGCGCTCTGGAACGGACTGGCGCAGGCGTTTACGTTCGTCGTGCCGGGTGCGGCTGAAGGCGCTACCCGCGTCGCGATCATCAGTGTGCCGATGGCCGTCAACCTCTGGATCAACGTCTCGGGCGTGAAGAACGGCGCGCGGCTATCGGTCGGGCTCACGATCGCGAAGATCCTGCCGCTGCTGTTCCTGATCGCGGTCGGCCTCCCCGCCATCGACGCGTCGCTCGTGTTGCCGATGCCGGCCCCGGACGCGAAAGGACTGGGCGAGGCTGCGCTGTTGTTGTTGTTCGCCTACGCCGGATTCGAAATCACCGCGGCCAACGCCGGCGAGTACGTAAATCCGAAGCGCGACGTGCCGTTCGCGCTGATCATGTGCATCGGCATCGTCACGCTGCTGTACACGCTGATCCAGCTCGTCGCGCTCGGCACGCTGCCGGACCTCGCGAGCAAGACGGCGGGCACGCCGCTCGCGGATTCGGCCGTCGTCGTCGCGGGCGTGTGGGCCGGCCTGCTGATGACGATCGGCGGGATGTTCTCGATCGGCGGCAGTGCGGCCACGACGACCTTCGTCGGGCCGCGCTACCTGTATGCGCTGGTCAAGGACGGGTTCGGGCCGGCCGTGCTGTCCCGCCTGCACGCGCGGTACCGCACACCTGCCTGGGCGATCGTGACGCAGGAGGCAGTCATCTGGGTACTCGCGCTGTCGGGATCGTTCGTGCAGCTCGCGATGCTGTCCATCATCGCGCGGATCGTGACCTACATCGGCACGGCGGCGGCCGTGCCGATACTGCGCAGGACCCGTCCGACGACGGAGCACACCATCCTGCTGCCCGGCGGTCCCCTCGTCCCGGCATTGGCGCTGGTGCTGTGCGTGGCGTTCCTCGCGAGCGCCACGGCCGCGAATCTCGTCGCCGGCCTGATCGCGCTCGCCGTCGGCACCGCGGTCTTCGTCCTTCGACGCAAAGCGCCGGGGATCGACCGGTCACCGAGTGAGGTGTAAGCTCTGCATCAGCAGATTTGAGGCGGGATAGATTCTATCCGCCGATTCGGAATCGACCGGACACAGAAGGTACGGTGATGACGGATCTCCTGCCGACACGACCGGATGCTCGCGTCGAGTTGATCGACATCGTTCGGGGTTTCGCGCTGTTCGGCGTGATGCTCGCCAATATGGTATGGGTCGCCTACGGGTTCGCATTGACCGATGCGCAGCAGGCCGCCTTGCCCACCGCGGGTCTTGACAGGCTGGCCAACCGCGCCGTGCTGTTTCTGGTCGACTTCAAGTTCTATACGCTCTTTGCGATGCTCTTCGGGCTCGGATTCGCCCTGCAGCTCACGCGGGCTGCGGAACGCGGCCGTACGATTCTGCCGGTATATGTGCGGCGTCTCGCGATCCTCTTCGCACTGGGCGTCGCGCATGCCCTGTTGCTGTGGTTCGGTGACATCCTGCATATGTATGCGCTGGTTGGGTTCATACTGATCCTCTTCCGCAGGCACGACGACCGCGTGCTGCTCGGCTGGGCGGTCGGCATCGCCGCGTTCGTCGCGCTGATGCCGGCCCTGCAGTGGGTCCTGGTGTCCGCCGGCTTTGCACCTCCCGAGGCGGCATCGGATCCGAACGAGGAAGTGGAAAACTTCCGCTTGCTGATGAGCGGAAACTGGTCCGACGTCGTTCGCATCAACTGGGCCGTCGTCACGCAGGATTATATGAACCGCTCGCTCGGGTTCGACGGGACGCTCTACCTGTATTTCAGCGTGCTGTGGAAATTCCTGCTCGGCTTCGTCATGGGTCGGCGGATGTTGCTGCAGGACTGGCGGAAGCACCTTGCGTTTTTCCGCCGGCTGTTTCTCTGGGCACTACCGATCGGGCTGGCAGGTAACGCGCTCATGCTGTTCCTCCTGATCCATTACCATCAATGGATCGGAAACATGCGATCGCCTCGCGCGCTCGCCATGATCCCGATCGAGATCGGCATGTTCGCGTTGTCGATGGCGTACCTCAGCGGCATCGTGCTCCTGTACACCCGGCCCGCGTGGCAGAAGAGGCTGGTGTATCTGGCGCCGGTAGGACGCATGGCGCTGACGAACTACCTTTCGCAAAGCGTCTTTCTCGTCGTGCTGTTCTACGGTGTCGGATTTGGGCTGCTCGGCAAGGTCGGCGCAGCCGCGTGCGTGGTTTTGTGCATCCTGCTGTTCGCCTTGCAGATCGGAGTCAGCAACTGGTGGCTGCGGCGTGCACGATTCGGGCCCGCGGAATGGGTCTGGAGGTCCCTGACCTACGGCCGCCTGCAACCGTTCCGGGCGACGGCCTGACCCCTCGCACTCGAGAGTCCGCCAGCCCTGCCCCCGCACCGGGTGGGGCGAGGGCAAGCCGGCTTCACTACTGTCTCTCGCTGACGTAGACGTCACCGCGGCCGACATACAGCCGCTTGCCGTCTGCCGACAGGGACGCCCGCGTCTCGTTCGCGCTGGTATTGACGTTCGGCCCGGCGTTCTGCGGTTTCGTCCACCAGAACGGCAGTACCACTGCCCGTGCGTAGTAAGCGTCCTGCCCGCCAAACGCGGGCTTTGCTTTCGTGCCCGGCCGATCGGAGTTGAACGTGACCGCATACCCGCGGTTGTCCTCACGCACGGTCGGCATCTGGTCCTGAAACTCCGAGGTGCTGAGGCCAAACACGACCCGCCCGATTCCGAAATTCCCGTGTCTGTCCATGGTGCTGACGTAGATATCGTCATCGGCACCGGTGATGCCTCTATTCGTCGAGTAGAACAGGAACGTTCCGTATCCGGTCTCGACGAGCGACGGGCTGCGTTCCGTGCCCGGCGTGTTCGGGCCGTAGGGCGCGCACGGCAGGTGGAAAGGTTCCGACCAGTCGCCGGCAGGGCTCTGCCGCGACAGGTAGATGTCGCCGCCGCCGCATGCCTCGGGATATGCATAGGCGGAAACGAAAAGCAGCGAACGCTCGAACGGGGACGGGCAGAAATCGGCCGCGAGCGTGTTGACGGGCGCGGGCAGGTTCTTCGGCTCACTCCACGGTGCTCCGACCTCCGTACGATCGATCACCCAGATGTCGAGATCCCCGGCGCCGCCCGGGCGTCCCGATGCGATCATGAGACTCAGCCCGTCGGGCGTTTCGATCGGACACCCTGCGCCCGCGATCACCAGTTGGCCGGGCCCCCACTCCTGATGCGCCTCGCGATGGTCGGCCCAGGCGGAGCCGCCCATGAGCAAGCACGGCATGACCAGCGCGCACTCGAATACCCCGAAAGTTCGGATGTTCATGTTTTGTGCCTCCAGTATCGTTGACTGTTCTTGCAGGAACCGCGAACGGCGCATGCGCTGCCGTTGCGGTACACGTCAAAACCCGGTCAAAGTCTCATCCACGACCGCCACCAAAACCATTCCTCTAAAGAGGGGAATCGGCCGGGCTGGCTGCGGGCCTGGCCGTTGCGATGCGCAGCGGCAGGACAGCGCGCCCAGGCTATGCCCGGATTCGTGCTACTCTGCCCTTGAGGCGCACTGGGGCAGGACGCGCAGCCCCGGAACGATACGAACAATGGGCAATTCAGGCCGCCTGTGGGTCAACGACGTGCGCCGGGCATACCGGCTCATCGGAGAGTGCCGTGACCTGGGGCGTGACCCCAGCCTCTGGTATCCGCGGTTGCTGCGGGGCGTCTCCGAACTCGTCGGCGCCGATGCCGCCGTGGGTGGTGAAGGTCGATGGGGCCATCCGGAGGGCGCTATTGACGTCGTTTCCGTCTTCGACGCGGGATTCGACTCCCACAGCCGCAACGCGTTGGCAGCCTACCACCGGGAACTAACCCCCGCCGGCGATCCCATTTTCCGGGTGCTGAAGCGGTTGCCGGGTCGGCTCGTCACTCACACCCGGCGGGACATCATTGCCGATGGCGCCTGGTACCGGTCGGCGTGTTTCGACTACCACCGGTCTGCCAACGTCGACCATCAAATCACGTCCTTGTTCCAGTTCACGGCCGACAGGGACATCAGTGTGATCGCCCTGCATCGCAGCCTGGGCAGTCGCGACTTCTCGCAACGTGAGCAGCGACTGCTCGACTTCTTCCACGGCGAGGTCGGGCCACTCATCGGACGCGCGCTCGTCACCAGCAAAGAGGCGACGCCGGAAAGGCTTTCCCCGCGGCTCCGACAGACGCTCGCGCTCCTGCTCGAGGGTGAGAGCGAAAAAGGGGTCGCGGCCCGACTCGAATTGAGTCCGGCCACGGTGCATCAGTACGTGACAGCACTCTATCGGCTGTTCCGCGTGAGCAGTCGCCCGGCGCTAATGGCCCTTGCAATAAGGCGCCTGGGCGAAGGTGCCTGGAAGTAGGCCAGAGGCGACCGTTGCAACCGTGCTGTCGCCGCTGGCGCTGGCCGCGCCGGGCGGCGCCATGATCGGGCCCGAATCCGCCGGCTGCCACGCTCATCAGATAGTGGTAGCCGGCTTGCTTGAAGCCGCCCCCGCTTCACCCCGGCTTCACCGCGTCAAGCACTTCGCGCAACTGTTGCGCAAACTCGTCGACGGTCGCCGGCTTGACGATCAGATGCGTCACGCCGATGCGTTGCGCCGCTTCCCTGTCCTGCGGGCGCACGAAACCGCTGGCGAGGATTACCGGAAGATCGGGCCGGACGCGGAGCGCGTCCGCCGCCAGATCGAAGCCCGTCATCTGCGGCATCGAACAGTCGCTGACCAGAACGTCGAACCCATTCGGATCGTCCAGGAATGCCCGCAAGGCCTGCACGGCATTCGTAAACCCCGTTACCCGATACCCCAGGCGGGTCAGGATGCGGGTGCCGATAAACACTAACGGCTCCTCGTTGTCGACGAACAATATGTGTTCCCCTCTTCCTTGCGCCGGGCCCGTAGACGGCCGCCGCACCTCCGCGGCGTGGGCGGCGGCCATCGGGAAGTACAGGCGGAACATCGTGCCGTGGCCTGGCTGGCTGTAGACCGTGACCGAACCCTCGTGGCTCTTCATGATGCCGTGCACGACGGCCAGCCCCAGACCCGTGCCTTCACGAGGCCCCTTGGTAGTGAAAAAAGGTTCGAAGACGCGTTTCAGGGTCGCCTCGTCCATGCCGCAACCGGTGTCACTTATGGACAAACGGGCGTAGCGACCTTCATTCAGGTCCGGTGCCATGTCGGCCATGTCCTCGTCCACCGTTACGGATTCCAGGCGAATGTCGAGTGTTCCGTAGTCGTCGCCGGCCATGGCGTGTTTGGCATTCGTAGCCAGGTTCATCAGGACCTGGTGAACCTGTGTGGCATCGGCGTACACCTCCGGCGCGTCATCCGCGAAGCTCGTCCGGATCTCGATCATCGCCGGCAGAGAAGCCCGCAAAAGCTGCACGACTTCGTCCACGATGGGCTGGAGGCTGATCACGCTGCGCTCGGGCTCCTGATCGCGGCTGAAGGTCAGTATGCGCCGCACCAGATCCTTGGCCCGGTTGCCGGCATTGGCAATCCCGTTCAAATTTTTCTGGACGGGGTGTTCGGTCGGCAGGTTTCTGCCGGCCAGGTGTACGTGACCGTAGATGGCGGAGAGGATGTTATTGAAATCGTGCGCGATGCCGCCCGACAATTGCCCGATGGCCTCCATTTTCTGCGCCTGGTTGAGCTGTTGTTCGAGCTTCCTTGCGTCCGCTTCGAAGCGTTTGCGTTCGAAAAATGCGCCGACTTGCTCGCCGATCACTCTGAACATATCGATCAGCGCGTCGTCGGTATCGTGGATTTCACTCCCCAGGAACTCCAGCACGCCGGTTACTTCTCCGCGCAGCAGGATCGGGAACGCCAGCGCGCTGCGCATGCCGGCTTCCGCGGCGCCCGATGCGCGCGAGTACGCACCGGGGGCCGTAACGTCCGGTATCAGGGAACCTCTCACCGTGGCCCACACACTTCCCGGCAGACCCTCTCCAGGCGCGAATTCTTCCGCGCGGGTCCGCTCGGCCAGTTCCACTGCCACGATCTGGGGCCGGTACCACACTTCCGCGCATCGCAGTACCTTCGAGTCCTCGTCCAGTTCCCAGACCGCGCCGAAGTCCCAGCCCTCGGACTCGCAGATGGCCTCCATGATCTTCGGCGTAGCCTCGCTCAGATTGGCGGACTCCGCCAGCGCCCGGCTCACGGCGTTGCGGGTCTCCTGTCGGCGTTCGGCCCGCTTGCGGTTCGTGATGTCCTGAAAGGTACCCCGCAGCCGGACGACCTTGCCGTCTTCGACGACGGGATGACCGATGCTTCTCACCCACTTGCGAACCCCGGCCGCCGTCGTAATCTGCAGCTCCAGATCGTACGGCGTGCCGTGTCGTATGGCTGCCTCGATCGCCGCCTCGATGCGAGACCGCGATTCGTCTTCGAAAAAGCGAAGGCCGATCTCGCGCGACGTCGGCGCGTCGGGGTCGAGGTCGTGAATCCGGGCTACTTCCTCGGTCCAGAATCCTTCCCCGGTAGCGACGTCGAACTGCCAGCCGCCGACCTTCGCGATGCGCCCGGTCTCGCGCAATAGCGCCTCGTGGAAGTGCAGTTTCTCCTCCGACCGTTTACGTTCGGAGATATCGCGCCCGACGATCGACAAGCCCACGCCTTTGCCGCCGGCATCCCTGACATTTGATACGCAGACAGAGACGTCGATCGTGTGCCCGTCCTTGTGGACGTAGGACGTCTCGAAGCTGGCCGGAGCTTCCCCGCGCAGGATACGGGAGACGCGCTGATCGTAATCCGCGTTGCGTTTGTGTGCGACCAATCGTTCGATGGAGCGGCCCAGCATCTCGGCGGCGGCGTATCCGAAGATTTTCTCCGCGCCCGCGTTCCAGCTCTTCACGTTGCCGTCCCGATCGGTGCCGATGATCGCGTCTTCGGACGATTCCACGATGGCTGCCAGCCGGGATTTGGCCCCTTGCGCCGAAAACTGCTCCAGCGCGAACGAAATGTCGGAAGCAACTTCGTCGAGCAGTTTGACTTCCTCGTCACCGAAATAGCCTGGACTCTCGGCATGCACGCACAATGCCGCAATCGGACGACCTTCCACGAACAAGGGAAACGCCGCCGTCGCACCGTGGCCGTGCGACAGCGCGACCTCCCTCCAGGGCGCCATGCGCGGGTCGTTCCGTACGTCGTTGCAAACGACGTGCCTGCCTTTGCGGATCGCCGTACCGGTCGGTCCGCGCCCTTCCGGCACGTCGCGCAGGCTGACGGTGAGACCGGCCAGGAATCCGCTCTCCTCGCCCGCGAACGCCACCGGCCTCACCGTTTCCGTCGCGGGATCGGCCAGGCCTATCCAGGCCAGGTGAAATTCCCCGTATTCCACCGCAACCTG
>JBAUVS010000509.1:0-1561 GCA_049583345.1 Woeseiaceae bacterium | reverse complement strand
GAAGCGACGCGGCAATCCACAGGTCGTTGATTTCAAACACTGGATTGCTTCGCTTCGCTCGCAATGACGACTCCATTTCGAATTGATCAGAGTTTCCCTGGACGATTCGTGTCATTGCGAGGAGCGTGCCTCCCGTCATTGCGAGGAGCGTACCTCGCGTCATTGCGAGGAGCGCAGCGACGAAGCAATCCAGTCTGGATTGCTTCGCTGCGCCCGCAATGACACACACCGGCGTGGAGTGACTTACGCGGTGGACTTCAGCTCGTTGCCGCCTTCCTGGACGAAGAAGCGGCGGACCTTGAGGGCCTTGGTGAGCTTCCCGCGGCGCACGAAGCACTGGTAGAACATGTCCTTGAGGATCTCGAGCAGGATGCCCGCCTGGCCGCGATTCAGCGTCGGCAGGTCCTCTTCCTCGCCCGACTCGAACAGGATGGCCTTGACCGGGGCAAAGTTGTCGTCGTCGATACCGGCGATGTCCTGGGCGATCATCACCTCCTCGAAGGCGCGCAGCTTGCCGCCGTCGCCCATCTCGGCGAACGCGCTGATGGCCGAACGGCGGCACATCGATGCGAATGCATTGAACAGGTTGGCCGAATAGCAGGCGAGGGCTTCGCGGAACAGGACCTCGGTGTGTTGCGGCAGATACGAGAACGCGAACTTCTCCTTGGGCCGCTCGAGCTCGATGAAGTTGCGGTACAACTCGACGTTGTCCTCGCCGAAGTGCTTGACGGCGAAGCGCAGGAACACCGGCGCGCGGCAGGCGTCGCACTGGAAGACGAGGCCGACGTGCTTGGGGCGGTCGCGGAGCACATCGGCGGCCTGCGGCACCGCCTGCGGGCGCATGCGCGCGTAGACACTGCAATACGGACATTCGAGCGCGATCTGCTCGTCATCGCCGAGCAGCAGCCCCTGAGCCCTGTGCAGCAGTATTGCCATGTTCGCTCTTTATTATTTGCCGAATCAATCGGCTACGTCAGTATGCACCAACGGCGGCGAGGCGCCAGCAGCCGTTGACATAATCCGGGGCTCATTGTGCCATGCTGCCCCAATCCCCGACAGCCCGCCGCGCGGCCTCGTTGACCGGACGTGCGACGAGGGCATCGCGGCTGAGCGTCACGCGGAAGCGCGCGCCGTCCGCCATGGGCAGGTAGGTTGCCGTGCCGTAGTAGGCGTCGACGCCGGGCGCGAACGACGGGAAGCGGCGCGCCAGGCTCCAGAAGTCCAGCGCGTGTTCCCCGGACAGCGCATGCACCGTCCGCGGTGCGCTGCGCTCGTCTTCGACCGAGGCATAGCGGCCGCTCAGCCGCTCCAGCTGGTAGGCGGGGTCGAGTCCCAGGATCGTCGCGGGCGGTTTCCACGTGACGATGCGTGCATCGAGCTGCCACTCGTCGCCGCGCAGCGTGAACTGGCGGTCGAGGCGCCCCTCCTGCATCAGGCGCGCCGCGTATTCCCCGGGGGCGGTGCGGGTGAACTGGATGTCGCCGACGGGCTGCTCGCCGGTCAGCCTCGAGTATCCCAGGTAGCTGACGAACAGCATGAAGCCGGCGGTCGCCAGCGACGC